>NZ_JBLYZK010000010.1:0-115139 GCF_048551395.1 Acinetobacter sp. TY1 | reverse complement strand
CAAGTCCTTGTTTCTCAAGAAGTTTTAATCTTCATCACCGCCGATGGATGTGCATTCTACAGTATTTTTTATACCACACAACCCTTTTTTGAATTTTAATTTTTTAGGTGCTCGCTTTATAAACCACAATAAGAATAAATATATGTTTTTTATAAATAATTATTTTAAGATTAAAAGCTAATTTTTTAATCAAATGCTAAGTATGACAAAATCATTTGGCTTAATTCTTTTTTAAGTTGTTGTTCTGAAATAAGAAAACTATTATTGCTAACATAGCGTATTAGCGTATTATGATAAAAAAACGATCTAATATTCATTAATATGTGAATATAGACATCGCAGCAACAAAAAAGGCTTTAATTTTTTTAGGTTTAAAGCCTTATATTTTATATCATTTTTCTATTTTATTTTAGAAACCCTGAGACCATATTCATTACATTCTGAATATCTGAATTTGCTTCACCATGATCTGTTGCATCACCTTGTGGTGTCAATGAATCAATAATTTGTGGTAGAACAGTCGAAATAGCACCATACACTTCAGTCGTTGGCACTTGTGCTTGTTGTGCAACTTGTTCTATTTCTTGACCATTAAACAAACTCTGAATTTGTTGTAAATCCACATTACTATTTCCTTGTGATGGATCAACCCAACTTTGAACTTGATTACCAAGACCTGCACCTTGTAATTTTGCCAATGCACCTTGCAATCCCCCATTACTTTGAATCCAACCCAAAATAAGTGGCACAACAGCAATTAAAAGTGATGATGCATTAAAACCATTTGCTTGCGGTGCTTGATTTTGTTGTCCCCCACCCAAACCACCAAGAACTGAACCTAAAATTCCGCCTAATCCGCCTTGTTGTGATTGTTGTTGTCCGCCACCCAAGCCACCAAGGACTGAACCTAAAATCCCGCCTAAACCACCTTGCTGTGATTGTTGTTGTCCGCCACCGAGTGCTTGTTTTGCAAGAATTTCTACAATATTGGTTAAATCTGTCATTTATTTTTCCTTTTTTAAGTTTTATGACTGCAACAAATCATACTTGGCTTTTGATTTAAACACTCAATTCAAATTGTTACTTTTTGCAAGACTGAGTTTAAAGTTTTATCAACTTTAAATTCCCCAGTTGTTTCACCAAAAATTGATCATAAAAAAGGGCAATATTTTGCCCTTTTCATTTTTCATCGTAATTTATTTTACTAATTTAGAATTTAGCATTTAAGACATGAGCTGAAAGTTGACCTTTCCATAAATCACGTAGAACGGGTAAATAAAACTTTTCGCCTAATTCAACCAATTCAGCATCAATGAGTGCGTGAATTTCATGCATCAATAAATAATCCAACTCAACTGTACTGAGTTTCTTTTGTTCTTTGGCATATAACTTACGTTTTGCCTGAGCTTGCTTGACTAACTGATCAGCAAATTTTTTATTTTTATACTGACTTAAGGCTTGTAAGCGCAATTCAATCACACCCCATCCACTTAATAGCTTTTTAAAAGTTTCAAAATCTTGTGTAGTCGACTCCCACGTCATTTGCTCAAGATCTTCACTTTCAGGTAAAACAGGTAATAATAACTCCATTACACTTGGAAATATTTTTTTAAAATTCAAAATAAATTTAACAGGATGATCACCAGGATAGTCCTTGAATTGCACCTTGCTCTGTACATCTGTTAAAAAAACTTCAAGCATAATCTTCATCATTCAAAATAACCAAGGCATATTGTACGCAGAAAATGCCTTGGTGTTATATATTTCAACTCATTTATTCTGAAATTCAACTCATTTTCTAGGTACATTGAGCCGAACAATGGACAATGCACCTATTAAAAATACTCATCAGCTTTTATTTTGCATTTGGAAAAACCATTTTTTCAGGCTGTACCACTTCATCAAATTGCTCCGCAGTTACTAGTCCAAAATCAACAGCAACTTCTTTTAACGTTTTTCCTTGTTTATATGCTGTTTTAGCCACTTTTGCCGCATTTTCATAACCAATAACAGGGTTTAGTGCGGTTACAAGCATCAGAGAATTATGTAAGAAATGATCAATTTTTTCACGATTTGGCTCAATTCCGATAGCACAATGCTCGTTAAAACTATTACAGGCATCACCTAAAAGCTGAATTGACTGCGTTAAGTTATAAGCAATTACAGGCATAAATACATTTAATTCAAAATTACCTGAAGCACCTGCAAAATTGATCGTTGTATCATTCCCCATCACTTGAGCAACGACCATTGTCATCGCTTCACACTGCGTTGGATTGACTTTACCTGGCATAATGCTCGAACCCGGCTCATTTTCTGGAATATGCAATTCACCCAAACCACAACGTGGACCACTTGCCAGCCAACGGATGTCATTGGCAATTTTATTTAAACTTACTGCTAGTGTTTTTAATGCACCCGATGCAAATACTGCAGCATCTCGTCCTGCGAGGGCTTCAAATTTATTGGGTGCTGTGACAAAAGGTAAACCTGTTAATGTTGCCAATTGATCTGCTGCTAATTCTGCATAATCAGGATGCGCATTTAAGCCTGTTCCTACAGCCGTTCCACCTAGAGGCAATTCATAAAGTCCTGTCAAAGCTTGTTGTAAGCGTTTGATACCATGATCAAGTTGTGACACATAACCACTAAATTCCTGACCTAAGGTTAATGGTGTCGCATCTTGCAAATGTGTACGCCCAATTTTGACAATATCTTTAAACTCTTCTGACTTCTGATTTAAAGTGTTACGTAATTGTTGCACAGCAGGAATCAAAAGCTCATTAATTTGCAAACTTGCTGCCACATGAATGGCTGTTGGAAAAGAATCATTTGTCGATTGTGCACGATTGACATGATCATTGGGATGCACAGGTTTTTGTGCGCCAAGCGGATTGCCTAGTTTTTGATTGGCAATATTGGCAATGACTTCATTACAGTTCATATTACTTTGCGTACCTGAACCCGTCTGCCAGACCACAAGTGGAAATTGACTATCCCATTGCCCTGCAATCACCTCATCGGCAGCATCTACAATATAGCCAGCTAACTCTTGTGGAATCTGCTGAAGCTCAGCATTGGTCATTGAGGCTGCTTTTTTCACTAAGCCCATTGCGCGAATCATTGCACGAGGTAAGTGTTCAATACCGATTTTAAAGTTTTCAATACTACGTTGAGTTTGCGCACCCCATAAGGCTTCTGAAGGAACTGCAACTTCGCCCATTGTGTCATGTTCAATTCTTGTTTGCATAGCAACCTCAACTTTATAAAATGATCAATTTCGTTTTATTCTGATTCAAAAACATGTTGAATATCAGGATCATTCTCAGTTTAACCAAATCATCAAATAATGTAAATGATAATCATTATTAATTTTTAACACTTAATGTATTCTGATAAAACCGCCATTGATCTTCAATCATTTGCTTTAAACTTTTCTGGGTAGTCCAACCCAATAATGTTTCCGCTTTATCACTTTGAGAGCCTATTTGTGCCAATTCATTGAAACAATATTCTGAATCTATCACTGGAATGGCTTGCTCAGTAATTTCAGCCAAAAGCTTCAGTACATGACGAATGGAACTGACTTCACCTACAATATTGATCGCTTCACAACAATGCTGTTCTTGTGTAGATAGCCAATACAAACTCGCATGAATCGATCTACATACATCAATCACATGCACAAAACTACGCTCAAAACTTCCATCTTCCGTTTCAGTACTTTTACGTAGTTCAATCAGTTCTCGCTGTCCTGAAGCCACCTGCATTGCTAAAGGAATAATATTTTTGGGTAATGGCGCAATATATTCACCCAACCCCCCATGTTCAAATGCGCCTGCAACATTCCCCAAACGCAAAATTGCAATACGCCATTCGCTGTCCGTTTGAAAGGTATCTCTGATGATTTCTTCAATCATTTGCTGTGATTTCACATAAGAATTCTGATAATGAAAATTGAGTTCCAATTCTTCATTCAGAGTTAAGCTTGACTGCCCATACACAGCAAGGCTCGATAAATGAATCAATTTACGCACACCAGACCGTTGCATCGAGCGCAACAAACTCATGATACTACTGACATTATCATTATAATATTCAAGTGGTTTTTGCAAAGACTCTTCGATTGATTTAAACCCTGCAGCATGAATCACCGCATCAATCGGATATTGTTCAAAAACCTTGTTTAATGCAGGGGTATTACGTACATCAATTTTCACAAAAGGAATATACATATTGGCAATATATTCAAGGCGTTCTAAAACTTGCAAATTTGAGTTGGCAAGATTATCGACCAAAATAACCTCTTGCCCCTGTGCCAATAATGTCAGTGCAACATGTGAACCAATAAAGCCTAAACCACCTGTCACTAAAATCATTGTTTAGACACTCCTCATAGTAGTCAAAGCCTTATAGGATATTGGTGTTAATTATGTATTTTCAATAACTTACCCACACATGTTAAAAGTGAAAAGTAACTTAAAATTTCTATTACATCATCTAATACGTAACAGCTTTCCAACATTATTATTTTACAAGTTCATAATATTACATGTGTTGTAGTTGTGGCTATTAATCGTATATTGTTTATGAAAAAAATGACGCTATTTTATTCAGATCAATCTTCACTAGGTAGGTCGAAGAAACCATGATAGTACGCTGAAAACTTTTCCCGTTTCATATAAGAAATAGTTACTAATAATTAAACATCAAGAATTTTGTATAAAGTATATAAAATGTAATCAAGCTTAATTGTCCCACCAATTCTAAGACTCATCCCTTATAATTATTGAAATCTAACCAATCATTGTTCACAAAAGGAGTAATAAAAATATTACCTCATCATCAGTAACAACACTTTCTAAATTCTAAAGAAATTATTTTTTCAAGTTTTTTATTTTTTACGGTTATGATTAATATGAATTTAATATCAAAAAGTCAAATTTTACTTGGCACACTTATCTCTACATTATGCCTAACATCGACTAATGCTTCACTATTAGAAGATAAAGTAAACTCATTAGAAAAAGAAGGATGGAAAGTCGGTGTATCTATATTTGATGCTAATTCAAAAAAGCTTGAATCAGTAAATGGAGACACTCGTTTCCCATTAGATAGCACGGTTAAAGCTTTAGCATGTGCAAACGTACTTGCTAATGTCGATAAGAAATTATTATCTTTAGACAAAAAAATATTGATCGATAAAAAAGATATTGTTACATACTCTCCTGTCACAATTAAACGAATAAATAAAAATATGACTCTTAGAGAAGCTTGTGCTGCAACAACAGCTTATAGTGACAATACTGCCGCAAATATTACTATTTCAGCCGTTGGTGGCCCTCAAAAATTGACTCAGTTCATGAGAGATTTAGGTGATACAAAAACCAGATCTGATAGGTATGAACCAGAACTTGTTATTAATCCAGAATATGATTTAAGGGATACAACGACTGCTGATGCAATGAGTGAAAGTTTAAGCAAGTTACTCATTGGGAATACGCTTTCTAAAAATTCTAAAGAACAACTTAAAAGCTGGATGATGGATAATAAAGTTGCTGACAATCTGCTACGAGCTAGATTACCAAAAGGTTGGTCAATAGCAGATCGCTCTGGAGCAAGTGACTATGGTATTAGAGGGATAACATCAATGGTGTGGTCAGCAACTCAAGAGCCATTATTTATAAGTATCTATGTAAGAAAAAGTAACACTACCCTTGATGAAAGATCAAAAATAATTAATGAAATTGGCGAAGTTATTTTCAATAAATATCATTAAAAATTAAGATTTATAATTGATCTAATACAATTCAAACTAAAAGGATTGAGCCCTCAATTGAGGGCTTTTCAATTATTTTCCATTCCACGTATCATCACTTTACAAACCCACTGGTAAATAAATCATTGTTTTTAAATATTTATTTTTTAATATTTTTAATATTTAGCTTTAAATTCTTTAGATGCCTACTAAAATAATTGTATACTACCTATTTGTTATCAAGTCAGAATAGCAAAGCTTGTTTCTCCACTCTTCGGATCAAAACTCAATGTCTACCTTATTGCTGATTACATCTGCACCGAGTTCAATTCATGCGTGGCATGCTTTAGGACTTGCACAATCACTCATCGTAAAAAAAGAGGAAGTCCGTATCTTCTTTTATCAAGATGGCGTTCAGGTTGCCAATGCATTTCAATGGGTTCCCGATGATCAGCGTAATCTGACCCTTGAATGGCAAAAATTGCAGATCCGACTTCCTGTCTGTGTAAGTGCGGCTTTAGCACGAGGTATCACCGATGCTGAAAATGCACAACGCCATAAAATTCAGGCACACAATCTTGCTTCAGGCTATGAATTGGTCGGACTCGGTGAGCTTGCCGATGCAGTTCAATCTACAGAACGTCTAATTCAATTCTAAGTGGTTATATTTATGAAATTATTTCAATTGAAGGGTGGAATTGTGTGAAAAATGTTCTTGTTATTTTAACGCAGCCTGACTTAAACCGTCTGCAAGTCTCTGAAAGTCTTTCTGCCACTATGGTTTTAGCCACATTTGGTTGTGAAGTGAAAGTCTTACTCAAACAAGGTGCGTTAAGTCTGTTACAGTCTGAAAGAGCATTTGATCCACTCAAGCATGCCTTTAAACCTGCCTCAAATTTAATTGATAGCTTTGAGTTTTATGATTTAACGCCTATTTTGGTGGAATTAACTGAACAAGCATCAGCTTTTATCAAAGCATCTACACAAGACATTGAGTTTGTAGAATTAAACACAACATTTATTCAAAAATTTGATCATGTCCTATATTGGTAATCTACATTTTCAACGCCATATCTGCTGAATCACACCATTTCCTGATATGTTGAACATTTTAAATATCAGTATTATTGCAATTTAAAAATATGAATAGGAACAATCATATGAGTGATCAAACACTTTATTTTATTCAATCTGAATTTGCTAAAACGGATATGATTTTGAATCAATTATGGCAAATGGTGAGTCTAAATGACAGCATTGTTTTATTTGCTGATGCTGTACTGTTTGCTCAAGATCAACGCTTAGCTGCCTATCCATATCTGTATATTTTAAAACAAGATGCTGAATTAAACCCCATACCACTCCCCTCTCACATTCAACAACTCAATTACGATGACTTGGCGAATTTAGTGCTTAATTTTACGCGGTGTATCAGTTTGAAATAAATAATGACTTAAAAATTTCAGCACACAAAAGTATTTTTAAGAAATTATGATGAGATGATATAGACAGCCCTTATTCATCTATTTAAAATTAATCGACCATACTGCTTAGGCTATTTTATGAACTTTGAATTGGATCAAGATGGACATTTGGTGGATTACACCCTTTGGAATGAAGATGTTGCACAGCAACTCGCTGAAAGTCTTGAGATTGAGCTTAGCCCTTGGCATTTTGAAGTCTTAAATGCTGTACGTCAGTTCTATGCACAATTTGGACACGCTCCTGCGACTCGCCCACTGATTAAATTTCTCATGAAAACCGTTAGTCCTGAGATCAACAATGCTGTATTGCAGGAAAAGTTTAATACAGGATTAGTCGCACGACATTTAAGTCGTCTTGCTGGCGTGCCTAAACCTGCGAATTGTCTATAAAATAAGATCTAATCTTTTCAAATTGAAGCTTGAAAAGCAAATATCACGCCTGTTTTTGCACTGTTTGATAATAAGCATCGGTAAAAATAGCGTTAACTTGACGTGCCTGAATCGTTTCACCACATTCTGAACAGGTCAATAAAGGCTGAAAAATCTTACCACAAGCTTTATGCTGATATTGCACAGGCGCACCCAAACCTTGATCCATCCATTGGTCTGCCCAATTGGTCATACTGAGCAAAATAGGATAAAGCTGCAAACCTTTTTCTGTCAGGCGATATTCAAAACGATCAGCACGATCAGGATATTGAACTTTTTGTAAAATTTCATTTTCCACCAAACGCTTTAAACGCTCAGACAGCACATGCCGAGTGACACCTAAGTTTTCTTGAAAATCATCAAAACGACGTAACCCCATAAATGCATTACGAATAATCAGCATTGTCCAACGATCTCCAACCACAGATAATGTCCGAGCAATTGAGCACGGTTGTTGACCAATATCATCCCATTTCATACGGCTAAACCATTTCATAAAATTGATTTTCTTAGAAAATTATAGATTTTTTTGTAAGGTTTAAAAAGTGCTATTTTACTTTTAAGATGTTTAAAGCCACCTTAAATCACGTGCATTAAAAAACCCGCCTATGACAGCGGGTCGGACGCATCAATCATGAATTGATGATTGAGACAAACATATCTGACCAGGGAAAATCGAATATCATCTTGTTTCAATAGCGTTATTATCAGTATTTTTATGAATAACTGCTTATCATTTTCTGCCATTTTTATGTCATTTTCTGACAATTCATCTTTTCAACTTAAATTCATTCCTTATTTTCCATAGATGTACAAAAAACTTGTTCCGTCATTCCTGAATTGACTAAGCTTTGATGTTGCTTTTCAATAAAATTATTGGCAATCATAAGCATAGCAGATGCCATATCAAGTTCTATATTTTGCTTAGAAAGTTCTGCAATTTGATGATACGCCTTTATACGGCTACAAAATGCCTGTTTCTGTGCAGAGGCATCACTTTGAGCATTAGGAACATCTAGTATTAATTTGGTCGCATTCACTTGCGCTGTATAGTGTTCAATCTGCTGATCATATTGTGCTTGGGTAAGTTTTTGATTCGCTTCCACCGATTGAATGCCTAATTGTGGCATGTGTTCTTTTGATATTTCTAACCGAGTAGGTATCTGTTGAATAGCATAAATAGAACTTGTACATACTAACAAATATGTACTCAATAATACTTGTATCATCCTTGTTTTATTTGGCATAGCTTAATCATCTTTTTTATTTAGAAATGGGATAATGCAGTCATTATCCCAAGTATTTTTCAAAACTTATAACGCGCCTTCACGCCATACATCTTCATATTCATCTGCATCTATCATAAAACGAAAACCTTCTTCTAGCGCAAGATACACCAACGCATCAGGAAAAATTTCTTCAAGTTCTTTAACAGTAATAATGTCAAAGAAATCTTTACCATCTTCAAGTTCACCACCGTAAATAAACCAAGCAACTTTATCTTCATCTGGCTTTTTACGTAAACCGACAATCGGTTCTTTAGTCAACGTCTGTTTTGCAATTGCAACAAGATCATCTTCATTGACTTTAATGTATCTTGAGTCAAATTCTTCACAGACCAATTTCTGCTCTTCAATAAAATCTTGTAGCATAATGCCGTCCTGTATCTGTTCATTTAAAAATATGATTTTATGCGGATGTCAGCTCAGTAGCAATGATTGTCTACTCTATATATCCACTAAAAAATCTCATTCAGTAGTGTGCTAATTTAATATTGTAATGATGCACTTAATTACCAACGGAATTTATTCCAATTTTCAGGGTTTGCCCAAAATTTTGAGTTAAACCAATCAGGGACATGCTTATAAGTCAAAATATTGAACTGCCACAAAGCAAAATCACTTTCGTGGGTAGTTTTATCAATCAATTGAGTGAAACCAAGAGCACGTAATAGTTTTTCATCTTGTAATTTACAGGTTACGACAATGCGTTTTGCCAACAAATCTCGGAGTTTAACGAGCATTTGTGCTTTTTGCGTGTCGCTAACATTGGCAAATTCGTCACTATCGAGCAGAACAAATCCAAGATCATATCGCTGTGTAAAAGGCAGACTTAAAAACTCAGATACGTTAAAATAGTGCCATTGAATTGAATGATTTGTTTGATATTGCGCTAAATTCTGCCCAATACACAATGCAGTTTGAATAGGTTGTTCCGCAGACAAATCGTCTAGCATTGACGTGATGACATTTTGCTCCGCCATACCTGCACCTTATATTGAAAGAGTAATACAACATGGAACTACAAGGCATTTGTCATAAAATGCATGCAGATCTGAAAGATCTTAGTGTAACTGATCAGCAAAGCCACAAGGCAAATGTTGAATATAAATTTGTACTAGATCGCTCACAAATCGAACGTCCATTTCAGCTTGGGCAAGAAATTGAACTTGAAGCCACAGGTAGCATTTACTGTGTAAGCTGTGGTTCTAAAACACCAAAATCATATTCTCAAGGGCACTGCTTTAAATGCATGAAAACCAAAGCTTCATGTGATATGTGCATTATGAAGCCTGAAACGTGCCATTATCATTTGGGTACATGCCGTGAAGAAAGCTTTGCACGAGAAGTTTGCTTTCAACCACATATTGTATATTTGGCAAATTCAAGCGCTTTAAAAGTAGGCATTACACGTCTTGGTCAAATGCCCACGCGTTGGCTCGATCAAGGGGCAACACAAGCATTGCCAATTATGAAAGTGGGTTCAAGACGTTTATCAGGGCAGCTTGAAGTGATGTTTGGTACACAAGTTGCCGATAAAACCGATTGGCGCAAACTGCTTAAAGGTGAAGCTGAACCTTTAAATTTGATTGAGGCACGTGATGAGTTACTCAATGAATTTGGGTCACACATTGAAATGATTCGTGATGAATTCAGCATGAGCCTAGATTTCAATGAAAATGTTGAAATTTTAGAGCATGAATTACCTCGAGAGTTTATCTATCCTGTCGATATTTATCCTGAAAAAATTAAATCACATAACCTCGATAAAACCCCTGTCATTCGTGGCAAATTACAAGGCATTAAAGGGCAGTATCTCATCATGGATACAGGTGTGATCAATATTCGTAAATATACAGGTTATGAACTGAAAATTCGTGCGGAATAATCATTAATATAATAACTCCCAATCAGAAAACCCTCTAAAAGTAGAGGGTTTTCTGATTGGGAGTACGTTTTATAATTTTAAGATTCAACATCTAAAAATTTTAAATCGTGCCGGTCGCTTTTCAAACAAACTTCAGGCAACCGAAATAAGTCAGCAATGATTGCAACTTCTTTTGCAGCTAAAACATCTTCATAAATTTTTTTAGCAAAATTATCGTAACTCGTATTGACCAAGATATTTTTAATACTTTGCTGATTTTGCATCAACTCTTCTTCTAAAAGGATCAACGACTCCTCTATCAACCGTTTACTTAAGCCCTTTCTTTGAAATTCAGGGTGGATAGCCATTTGGTCTAATTCTAAAATAACTTCTGGACGAAACCCTGATTTTTGCGCCCAAAAGATATAACCTGAAATGTGCTCATCACATTTAAGCACATAACAAATATAACGAGGATATGCAGAAAAAGTTGAAAGAATCCATTGATATGAATCCTGTTGACGAATAAAAGTAAGCTGATGGATTTTTGCAAGGTGTTGAATATCGCTCGCTTGAGCTTTTTGGATAGAAGTCTTCATATGTTTATTTCAACAATGTTAAAACGGCTTGAACAGGATCTTCACTATTTCCTGCTAAAAGTTGTTTATGCATAGTCAATAACTGCATAACTTGAATTTGTGCAGTTTCTTGATTCGTCAACTTTTCAATTTCAGCAGCCAATTTTTCAGCCGTTGCATCTGATTGAATTAACTCCTGAATAACTTTCTTGCCCGCAATAATATTTGGCAAAGAATAGTATGGAATTTTGATCATTAACTTCGCAATAATATAAGTCAACCAATTAAGTTTATAAAACGTCACCATTGGACGGTGTAATAACAAAGCTTCAAGTGTTGCAGTACCTGATGCCAATGCTACAATATTGGCTGCATTCATGACTTGACGACCAATTTTGGACTCTTTATCAGTATTTTCTAATAAATGAATTTGATCGATTAGAGCCTTTGGATAATTTTGCAATAAACCTTCAATCTGCTGTTTACGAGCATCATTAATTGCAGGAATAATAAAATGGTAGTCAGGATATTTTTTTTGTAAAATTTGTGCAGCGTCAAGGACTAAAGGTCCGAGTCGCTCAATTTCACCACGACGGCTCCCTGGCAGTAAAGCAATATGCTTTTGACTAATATCTAAACCGAGCTCTTGTTTTGCATCTAAAATTGAGTTTTGTAAAGGCAATTGACTTGCCAGAGGATGCCCGACTGCAACAGCAGGTACTTGAAACTTTTGATAAAAGTTTTTTTCAAATGGAAATAAACACAACACCAAATCAATCGTTGCTTTAATGCCATGTACACGTCCTTGACGCCATGCCCAAACAGATGGACTGACATATTGGACTGTTTTAATCGGTAGATTTTTAGCTTTTAAACTTTTTGATAAGCGTAGATTAAAATCTGGCGCATCGATCCCAATAAAAATATCAACTGGATCTTTTTCCCACTTTTCCACTAAACCATCACGTACGGCGAAGAGTTTTTTTATATCTTTTAAAACTTCAACAATCCCCATCACTGACAAAATATCCATTGGATATTCACTGTTAAAACCTTCCGCAATCATTTGAGGGCCACCAATGCCCTCAAACGCCACATCTAATCCTTGCTCACGAAAACTGCGCATCAGTTGGACACCCAAAGTATCACCCGATACTTCACCAACCACAATTCCAATTTTAAGCTTCCGATTTTGCAAGAAAATATCCTCAAATGCAGTATTCATCTGAAGTGTAACATGACTCATGAATGGACGTATACTCGACACTTTTTTAACATGATGGTTGTATTCTTATTACAGTAAAAGACTAAAAAATTAATATCAGCACATCATTTTTACGCCAATTCAAACCATTTTTGAGTATTCTCCCTACAGTACTACTCCTATTGCCGCATTATTTTTTATTCAAATTTCCAATTGTAAAAGTATTGTATCCCAACACCATAATAAATAAAATTAATGATAATCATTTTCATTAGTATTTATTAATGCTCATCTCTCATTCTTACTTTAAACTTTCATTATTAACATTAGCTATTTTCCAAACTCAATCTAGCTTCGCAGATTCAACCGAAAAACTCCCGACTGAAGTGATTCAAGCAAGTTCTTCTGATCAAGTATCTTCTGAAAAGACTAAAGCCTATATCATTCAAAAATCGAACAGTGCAACGAAACTTAATATTCCCCTCAAAGAAACACCACAAACCATTAATGTTGTAACACACCAACAACTCAATGATTTTGCCTTAACCAATACACGCGACATCTTACGCAATGCCCCTGGTGTCATGGTGAACAATCAAGAAACTGAACGTACAAGCTATACGGCTCGTGGTTTTGAAATTTCAAATATTTTGATTGATGGTGTGGGCTTTCCACTTGAAGGCTACAATTATAATAATGACAACCCTGACAGTTTCCAATTTGATCGTATTGAAGTCGTTAAAGGTGCAGATTCTTTAAATAATGGCGTGGGTGATCCTGGTGCAACCATTAATATGATTCGTAAACGTCCGACCTCAGATCTACAAGCATCCTTAAATGCGAGTTATGGTTCATGGAATACCCAACGTTATGAAGCTGATGCCTCCTCAGCGCTGAATAAAAGTGGCTCTATACGAGGTCGTGTATTTGGTTTTGAGCAAACAGGCGATAGCTATCTCGACAATTATTCACTCGAAAAAAATGGCATTGGTGCAATCGTTGAAGCGGACTTAACCGATCGAACCTTATTAACATTGGGTTATACCGAAACCAATAGTAAATCTAACGGCAATAATTGGGGTGCAAATCCACTCATCAATACCCAAGGTGAGCAGCTCAGCTATTCACGGAATTATAATTTCAGCCCCGATTGGACTTATTGGGACAATAATATTAAAAATTATTTTGCTGAGTTAACCCAAAAACTCGGTGACAATTGGTCAGTTAAAATTGCTTATGATGAAAAGCATACTGAACGTAATTCAAAACTATTATTTTTATCAGGTAACCCAGGGGCAGACGGTACATCAAACGTTTATTTGTGGCCGGGAATATACGTAGATGATAACAAAGCTCGTCAAGCAGATATTCAATTGAAAGGAAGTTATCCTCTTTTAGGTCAACGTCATGAAGCAACTTTAGGCTACACATGGTCACAAAATAATGCAAATGAACTAGGCTATGGTGGCAGTTACGCTAATCACCTCACTACAGATTTAGATAGTTGGACACCAGACCAACCTGATTGGGATTTATCCAAAACGAGTGGTGAAATGCATATGAAGCAAAAAAATCAGAGTATTTATGCTTCTACACGCTTACATTTCACAGATGATCTGAAATTATTACTTGGTGCGAATTATATTCAAGCTGAAAGTAAAGGGGCAAGTTATGGCACAGACACCATTTATGATGAAAATAAAGTCCTGCCCTATGTCGGTTTAACCTATAACTTTAGTCCTGAATATACAGGTTATATGAATTACACCTCAATTTTCCGACCACAAACCACTAAAGCATTTGATGGAAGTATTAACAAGCCGATTGAAGGCGATAGTTATGAAGTTGGAGTGAAAAGTAGTTGGCTTGATGATCGATTAACTGCAAGCATGGCAGTCTTCCGTACCGAAGAAAATAACTACCCATTGCGTAATTCTGATGGCTTACCAACACTACGCAAAACAGAGGTCAGTGATTTACGCTCACAAGGTTATGAATTTGGCTTTGCGGGGCAACTTACCGATGATTTAAATCTAAGTTTTGGTTATACGCAATTCAGTCTAAAAGATCTAAAAAATGGTGGAGATGCCCGTACATTTAATCCTACACAATCTTTGAATTTACTGACAACCTACCAAGTCCCACAACTACCCCAATTAAAACTCGGTTTGGGTGTTCAGTGGCAAGACAAAACGCATTTAGATATTGCGGAATCGAGTGCTAACGGTGTTGTGACACAAAAAGCAGGAACGATTCAACAAGACGCTTACGCGTTGGTTAACCTAATGGCGAGTTATGAGTTAAATGATCACATTACACTGCAAGCCAATGGTAACAATATAACCAATGAAAAATATTTATTTAACTTCCCTGATGGCCAAGGGTTTTATGGCGCACCAGCAAACTATAGTGTTGCTGTGAAATTGAAGTACTAATTTTTATTTTTATGTGCATTAATTTTAACTATTGATAATACTCTATACAGCATTTGGATTTGAATCATTATCCAAATGCTGAATTTTTCTCACTCCAAAGCATAAACTCAATTTTTAATATATATGATGATCTAAAATATAGAGCTTACAGAGAAGAATCATGTTTTTATCCAAAATACTCTCCCCTAAAATGCCTTCGATGTTTCTATTTTCACAGTGGCGCTATCGTCTTGCGGTGATCTACCGTTTCATTATCGCTTTTGGATTGGGCTATGTATGTATGAGCACCTTATCCAATCTTGGGATTAGCATATTTCAAAGTCTATTACCAAAGGCTGAAGCCATTTATTTATCGGCGTTTATTTCACTCATCTTCATGACGATTTATGTCATTGTTAGTTTTTGTATTCAATCACTTATAAAATTAACGCTGGTCAGCACAACACTTTTTGCTGTGCTTTTCGTGTTGAATTTTTCCCTTAATGATGGAATGACTTGAATCATGCAGAAATCGATTAGACAATCAATGGCATGGTTACATGCTTGGCTCGGTTTGAGCTTCGGATGGCTGTTCTTCGCTATTTTTCTTATGGGCTCTGTTAGTTATTACCGTCACGACATCAGCCTATGGATGCAACCACAATTTGCCACGATGCAAGTACAACAAAACACAGCTATTCAAAGTGCTTTTCAATACCTCAATACTCATGCACCCGATGCAAAAAGTTGGTACATTGGCTTGGCAAGTCCTGAACATCCTGTCAATCAAATTTATTGGCAAAAAGCCGATGGTGCATATGAAAGTAAAACATTAGATGCCAATACAGGTAAAGAACTGACACTTTCAAGCACGCAAGGTGGCGACTTTTTCTATGGTTTTCACTTTCAGTTATTTGGCATTCCCATCATGATTGGGCGGCTGATTATGACTATTGCAGCACTAATGATGCTCATTACGCTCATTTCGGGAATTATCACACATAAAAAAATCATAACTGACTTTTTCACTTTAAGAGCCTTTAAAGGACCACGATCTTATTTAGACTTTCATAATGTCACTTCTGTGATTGCACTCCCCTTTTTCTTGACAATGACCTTTACAGGTTTGGCTATTTTTTTCTATGTACTTCTCCCTGATGGCTTAAAAAAGGTCTATCCCGACAATCCATTTCAATATTTTGAAGAAATTCGTACCATTTCAGTCCCCAATCAAGCGACAGCTCAACCTGCAAGCATGCTACCAAATGAGTACTTTTTACAAAAGACAGAACAGCTTTGGGGTAAAACTGCATTCGATAATATTAGTATTAAACAACCCAATACAGATCAAGCACAAATCACCGTAACAGAATTAAAAGATCATTCAATAACACGTAATCAAGCACAACTGAGTTTTAATGCACATACAGGGCAATTTCTTCAAGACACCCGAAATCACAGCGCAATTGCAACTTTAAATGCAAGTATGTATGGCTTACATATGGCGACTTTTGCACAACCACTGTTAAGGCTTGGACTCTTCTTTTCAGGCTTGTTAGGCTGTGCAATGATTGGTTCAGGACTTTTATTGTGGAGCTTAAAAAGACAACTACAAAATAAGCAAAACCAATTTCATTTCGGGCATTATTTAGTTAATCGTTTAAATGTTAGTGTTATTATTGGCTTACCCACTGCGATGCTGAGCTATTTATATACCAACCGTTTAGTTGATTTACCTGCGGGATCGCCGAATTATGAAATTTATAGTTTCTTTTCAGTGTGGTTGCTCACTTTTATATGTGCACTCTGTACGCCACAAAAATGGCTGTGGAAGAGTCAACTAAAAGTATTGATTATTTTAGCGATATGTTTACCTCTACTGAATCTTTATCAACTATTGAATCATCAATATATTCATTCTTTCGCAGATTATTGGCACTTCCTACGCATTGACTTAGCAATTTGGGCATTAGCACTTTGCGCAGTATTTTTACATCAAAAATTACAACCTATTCAACATAAAGCCACCCTCAAAATGCAAAAAAAATTGCTTAAACAACAAGATCAGCACAGCATTAAGGAGCCTTCAGCATAATGTTCATTCTGCTCATCTCCTGTATTCTGATCTGTATTTGGCTTGCAAGTTACCTACTGTTTTTATGTAGTTCGAAACAAAGCGTTAAAATCATAGCCAACAAACACAAGCACCCCATACAATTCAGGATTATTTCTTATGCAAAGTTAAGCCGTTTTATTGCATTCTTCTTGATTATTCTTGCATTAGCCATTTTATGTGATCAATTTGGAATCAGTATTGGCATAGTCAGTTTATGGATCTTTATGACACCAGTATTTTTCATTTTTATATTATGGTTCAATGATTTAAAAAATAAAACTAAACATGCCAAAAGAGGTTAAAAATACAATGCTCACTAAATTACAAAACAACTTTAGCATTTTTTTGCATAAGTAAATGAACAATCAAGACAACCCCTTATATGAAAAAGTCATAACATACGGCTGTTTTTAGATAATTGGCACCCATAGTCATGTTTGGTCCTATTGAGTTTATTTTAGCAGGCGTTTTAGTTGGTTTTTGCGTTGGTATTACAGGTGTTGGAGGTGGTTCATTGATGACCCCTATTCTGATTAGCCTATTTCGTATTGAACCACATATCGCGATTGGTACAGACTTACTGTATGCCGCAATTTCAAAGTTTTGCGGTTCAATGGTGCATGCTAAAAAACTCAATATCGTATGGCCAATTGTCCTTTGGCTCGCTTTAGGCAGTATTCCTGCATCTATTATTACGCATTGGATATTGGATAATTATTTAAGTGGCTCAACTCATTATAAAGCAGTGCTCACCACAGTCTTGGGCTTTATGCTCACCCTTACAGGTATTTCAATTGTATTTCGTGCACAAATTGAAAAATTCTTTGCGAAATATCGTAAAGGACAAATATCAGAGCTTGAACAAAATTTCGATATTAAAGGTAAAAAAACTTATGTCGTCATTATGGGAATTGTTTTAGGCATATTTGTGACGTTGTCTTCAGTCGGTGCTGGTGCATTCGGGATTATGGCACTTATTTTAATGTTTCCTAATTTACCGATGATTCGTATTATTGGTTCAGATGTCGTACATGCAGTATTACTTACATCTGTCGCAGGCTTTGCTCACATGACGTCAGGCAATGTCGATTTCCATCTACTCGGTTGGTTACTTGTAGGTTCAATTCCTGCCATTATTATTGGTACGCTCATTAGCTCACGCTTACCAGAACGTTTGATTCGTAAAATTTTAGGTATAACGCTCTTTGCACTCGGCATTAACTTTATTCTACACCCTGTTAAAAGCAAACCTGTAGAGAAACCACAAACAGCGATGATTATATCTCAAATGCAAGTTACAACAGCCATTTCAGTTTAAAGCACCCGCATTTCAAATGCATAGACAAAATTGGATGACAATTTTTTTAATAGGTCCTATAGATTTTATTGATGTTTTAGATGGTTAAACATCCATAAAATCATGCTATATTCGGACTACTAACAATACTTTTGTATGATCTAATACCAGTGACGGCAATGAATACAGTAAAGTCAAATCAAATTACACAGTCAGATATTGATGATGTGAATGTACAAAGCATTCAACCTCTTGTAACTCCAGCACAATTAAAAGCTGAATTACCACTTAATGAGCAAGCCTATCAAACGGTATTACATGGTCGTGAAACTGTCCGCAATATTTTAGATGGCTCGGACAAACGTCTTTTTGTCGTGATTGGTCCTTGTTCTATTCATGATCCTGTTGCTGCACATGATTATGCAGATCGTTTAAAAGTTCTTAGCGAAAAAGTCAAAGATACTTTATATATCGTGATGCGTGTATATTTTGAAAAGCCACGTACCACAGTTGGTTGGAAAGGTTTAATTAACGATCCTGACATGAATGACTCTTTCAACATTGAAAAAGGTCTTCGTTTAGGTCGTAAACTTTTACTTGAACTCAATGAAAAAGGTTTACCTTGTGCGACTGAAGCACTTGATCCAAATTCACCGCAGTACTATCAAGATTTAATTTCATGGTCTGCTATTGGTGCACGTACCACCGAAAGCCAAACACACCGTGAAATGTCTTCAGGTCTTTCATCTCCTGTAGGCTTCAAAAATGGTACAGATGGTGGTTTAACCGTTGCAACGAATGCCATGCAATCGGTGAAACATGGTCATAGTTTCTTGGGTTTAAATAACGAAGGACAAGTTTCTGTTATTCGCACCCAAGGTAATCCATACGCTCACGTTGTTTTACGTGGTGGTAATGGCAAACCAAATTATGATGCAGGCTCTGTTGCTGAAGCTGAGAATGCATTGGCTAAAGCCAAAGTCAGCAATAAAATTATGATTGATGCAAGCCATGCAAACTCAAACAAAGACCCGTATTTACAGCCACTAGTATTAAGAAATATCACTGAGCAAATTCAAGACGGTAATAAGTCTATTGTGGGTTTAATGGTTGAAAGCCATATTAAAGGGGGTCGCCAAGACATTCCTGAAAACCTAAACGATTTGGTCTATGGTCAATCTGTCACTGATGGTTGTATCGATTGGGAAACCACCGAAAAAACGCTACTTGAAATGGATGCAGCACTCAAAGATCTTTTAGCAAACCGCTAAGTCAAACAAAACGCCATCTACATAGATGGCGTTTTGCATTATGATGTTAGGGAAATAGAGTCTGTATGAGTATTATGAATACACTTGAACAAGAACTAAGCCAAATTGCCCATTTTCAGTTTATCCACGAGCATTTATTTAGCTCAGGACAACCCACTGCTGAACAATTTCAACACATTAAAGAATATGGCATCGATACAGTCATTAATTTGGCATTTTCCGATGCCGAACCTAATTTAGACAATGAAGATAAAATCTGTGCTGAGCTTGGATTAAATTATATTCAAATCCCAATTTTATGGGACACGCCTGAAGATAATCAGTGCCTGTTTGTTTTGGATTTAATTGCCCATTTGGTACAAGAAAAAATGGTTTGGGTACACTGTGCTGCCAATAAACGTGTCAGTAGCTTGATCTATTTATACCGTCAGTATTATTTAGATATGGATATGCCAACAGCACAAGAGTTAATGCATGAAATTTGGGAACCGAATGAAACATGGACGGGACTCATTTATGCCGTTTCATTACAATTACAAGGACGTAAATCAACACAAGATTTACAGCATTCTTTAATGAATGCTGATCAATTTTCTTAATATTGTATAAATTAAACTGTATGTAAATTAATACTTAAAGAGAATAGAGTTCAATTTCTGTTCTCTTTTTAGACTTATTTTTGGTGCATAATCAATACCGTCGCAGTCGATAAAATCCCTTCCTGACGTCCAGTAAAACCCAATTTTTCTGTCGTAGTCGCTTTTACGCTAATTTGCGTCACATCGACGTTTAAAATATCTGCAATACTTTGACGCATTTCCAAATTATGCTTCGCTAATTTTGGACGTTCACATGCCACAGTAATATCGGCATTACCTAACACATAGCCACGATCTAAAATCAATTGATAAACGTGTTTAAGCAATACTCTACTATCTGCACCTTTAAACTGAGCATCCGTATCTGGAAAATGTTGTCCAATATCTCCCAATGCTAGTGCACCCAATAAAGCATCACAGAGTGCATGTAAAACCACATCACCATCAGAGTGTGCTTTTAAACCATGTGTATGTGGAATTTTAATTCCTGCTAGTGTCACAAAATCACCTTGTTCAAATGCATGTACATCCATACCTTGCCCTATACGGATTGGAATGATCATGTTAGACACCTCTCAACTGTTTTCGATACGGAATTAAACGTTTAATTGTTGTATATGCACCTGCGATTTCGCTATAGTACATCTGCATACATTGTGAAAGTATAAGCGATCATGCTGTTGAATACCGAGACTAAATTGATTAATAAACCACTGACCGTACTTCTACTGAGCGTTGTAGGTTTAAGCACAGCTTATGCACAGCCTATTCAATGTAATTCGACTCTAAATTTCGCAAATTCGAAGCTCATTTGTAGTGACAAACTTAGTCCTTTACGCGAACAGTTAAATGATAAATATTTAACTGCTTATTTGGTGACTGATGCCCCACTTCGCCTAATTGATGACACCCATCGCCTGTGGTTTAGTCGCTTACAACAATGTAAAAATACCGCTTGTGTCAAAGCACAATTTGAACTTCGCCTTGAAGACTTGAATTTTTATACATCAATGAATCAAAGCCTAACGCAGCATTTTATTAAGTATACAAATGGTAAAATGGCCAAATCACCTGTGCATCTACAAGTGCATCAACTCAGCAAAGATCGTATTAAAATTGAAGGTTTAGCTTATCGTAATCCCAATAACCGTACTTCAAGCCAAACTGTTTCTTTACTCGCCTATACCACTCCCGACAAAAAGAATGAAATTTTAGACAATGAGCATGATTGTAAATATCAACTCAACTTCCAAAAAGCACTTTTGGTGGTCAAAACGACACAAGTCGGCTGTGAAAAATTTAGTGGCATTTATCGCTTATATGATTGAAATAATCTAATTTAATTTTCTGATGATACTTATTCTAATCAACAGACCATTTAACTCAGCGCAACGCTAATAACGAGTGCAGATGTTCTTTTACATTACCCCACTCGCCTTTCACAATACTGTACATGATGGTATCTCGGATCGTAGCATCTTTTCGCATTGTATCTCCACGAATAACGCCATCTTTTTTCGCACCTAGACGCTCAATCGCTCGCTGACTTTTAAAATTAAATTGATCCGTTCGTAAACCCACTGTATTTACATCCAATTGCTCAAAAGCATATTCGAGAAGCAATAATTTACAAGTCGTATTCACATGCGTACGTTGCGCAGATTTCGCATACCACGTATAACCAATTTCATAGCGTTTTACATTTTCAAGAATATCGTGATAACTCGTTGTTCCTAAAATTTTTCCCGTATTTTCTTCAAGCACTGCAAAAGGATAACGACTGCCGTTTTCCTTTTGTATCAATGCTATTTCAATATAGTTTCGGACTTCTGAAAAATGTGGTGTTGATGTTATCCGTAAATTCCACAATTCACCATCTTTCACGGCTTCAGCTAAACCCTGTTCATGTTCATAACTTAACGGAACTAAACGAATATTATTGAGAACAAGTTTGATATTTTCTATAAACAAATTGGACTGCATAATCTGCTACCTTTCAGGTCACCGTGATGAATAAAATACTAAATTGCCAACGCTAAACAAATAACTCCACCTAATCCGAGCACCAAGCCCAATACTGTTGATGTTTTCATTTCTTCTTTAAATATAAATAAGCCTGCAATTACACCCAATAAAATCACTATAAAATTCATCCCTGCAAAAACAACCGCAGGAGAATCTTTTAACAAAATATGCGCTTTGACATACAATGCAATATTGGCAAAATTTAACAATCCAAGTAATAAACCTGCACATAAACTTTTAGTATGCCATTTGGTTTTTTTGATCAGTAAATATAAAATGCTTAAAATCAATGCCATAAAAAACATTAAATTTAAACTAACAGCAAATTGCACACCTAAACTTGAGGTATATTTGAGTAGAATATCAATAAGTGCATAGCCTAACCATACACTGAGTAAAGCATACATGCCTTGTTTTGTGGATTTTTCGGATTGCTGCTGATGTGAATATAAAATACAACCCACAGCCCCTAAACCCAAAACAATTCCAATAATTTTTAAGGTCGAGAATTGTTCTTGAAATAAAAAATAGGCTGCACTGAGTGATAAAATTACCGCTAGTCGTTGTGCAATTTCAGTTTTAACGATACCTGCTGTCTGTAAAGATTTCGATAAACACAAAAATACGCTCGGAAGAGCAATACCGAGTAAAATAATAAGCCACCATGGCGTTTCCGATACCGAAATATGTGCTAAATCAGGCTTAAACCATAAATATGCTAGCAGGCTTGCAATCGCATAATTGGCAGTAATCATCTGCATAGGCACATAATTTTGTGCTTTAAACCATTTTAAAAGAATAGACACAATGACACTACATGTCGCTGCGGTAAAGATAAGTTCCATATGAATTCACTCATTTTTTACAAGAAAAAGCCCACATTTTGTGGGCTTTTTCTTGTTCTAATCGTTTAATAATTTTAAAAATTATTTATAACGATCAACCATTTTCTCTAAAGAAATTGGACGAATTTTGTCAGCATTACCTGCTGTACCAAATTGTGTATAACGATCTACACAGATTTGCTTCATTGCAGTTACAGTTTCTGCAAAGAATTTACGTGGATCGAATTCACTTGGTTTTTCAGCCATCATACGACGCATCGCACCTGTAGATGCTAAACGTAAATCTGTATCGATGTTGATTTTACGAACGCCATGTTTGATTGCTTCAACCAATTGCTCAACAGGAACACCATAAGTTTCTTTGATGTCTCCGCCATATTGGTTAATGATTGCAAGCCATTCTTGAGGAACAGAACTTGAACCATGCATAACAAGATGCGTATTTGGAATTGCAGCGTGAATTTCTTTAATACGCTCAATTGCCAAAATGTCACCTGTAGGTGGACGTGTAAATTTGTACGCACCGTGTGAAGTACCAACAGCAATTGCCAAGGCATCAACGTTTGTATCAGCAACAAACTGACGTGCTTCTTCAACAGAAGTGACTAGTTGAGAATGGTCAAGTACGCCTTCAGCGCCTACACCATCTTCTTCACCTGCCATACCTGTTTCAAGACTTCCTAAAACGCCAATTTCGCCTTCTACAGAAACACCACATGCATGCGCCATTGCAACTGTACGACGAGTGACATCTACGTTATATTCGTATGACGTTGGTGTTTTACCATCTGCAGCCAAAGAACCATCCATCATTACTGATGAAAAACCCAATTGAATTGAACGCTGACAAACATCAGGATCAGTACCATGATCTTGGTGCATAACCACTGGAATATGTGGCCATTCTTCAATTGCCGCTAAAATCAAATGACGTAAAAACGGTGCACCCGCATATTTACGCGCGCCTGCCGAAGCTTGCACGATGACAGGTGAATTTGTTTCATCTGCGGCTAACATGATTGCACGCATTTGTTCTAAGTTGTTTACGTTAAACGCAGGAACGCCGTAATTGTGTTCACCGGCATGATCCAAAAGCTGACGCAATGAAATAAGAGCCATAATATCCTCCCAAGCAATGCCCCATATTCTACATGCGGAAGTATTTCAATTCAGCAACAATATGTAGTATTTCAAAAAAAAGTCCCTGCATTGGCAGGGACTTTTTCTAAAAATCTAGTATTTACTAAAATTATTGCGCTATTAGTGCTTCTTCTTCTGTCGCATGTGTTGCCACATCTGCAGGTGCATTAGCTTTTTCAGCAGGAATATCTGTATTTTTTTCATCTAAAACGGGTTGGTCAAGTGCATCTATTGCTGCTTTTTGTTCTGCTGATATTGTTTCAGATTCTGTAGTCGCTGCGCTAGAAACTGCAACCTGTTCAGATGCAGGTGCATTTTCTTGTTTTGAACATGCAGTTAAAGCGAAAGGTAGAGCAATCAATGCTGCAAGTACAAATTTAAATTTCATCACATTTTTCCAATAATTGCTGACTGAATACGATGTATTTTATTTCAGCAATATTTCATTTTGATGACTTAATGATGAATGACAAACGAATGTGTCACAAAACCTTCAAAAACAAAAAAAGGTCAGCCTAAGCCAACCTTTTAAATACATCATTTGTATATTACTTTTAAAGAATATACTTAAGCACGTTCAATAAGTACAGCAACAGCAGGTAATGTTTTACCTTCTACAAACTCAAGGAAAGCGCCACCACCAGTAGAGATATAACCAATTTTGTCTGCAACGTCATATTTATCAATCGCAGCTAAAGTATCACCACCGCCAGCGATTGAGAAGCCTGCGGATTCTGCAATTGCCAATGAAAGTGCCTTAGTGCCTTCACCAAATTGATCAACTTCAAATACGCCAACTGGACCATTCCAAAGAATAGTTTTAGAGGTTTTTAGAATGTCCGCGAATACTTGTGCAGTTTCAGGACCGACATCTAAAATCATGTCGTTGTCTGTAACATCTTCAACTTTTTTAACTACAGCTTTTGCCACAGCAAGTGAACCTAAGAAATCATCAAAGTTAATTTCAGAAGCATCGGCAACCACAACGTCTGTAGGAAGTGGAACAGAAACTTTCGCAGCAATCGCTTTTGCTGTGTCAATTAAGTCATGTTCACACAATGACTTACCGACATTATAACCTGCAGCAGCAAGGAATGTATTGGCAATACCACCGCCCACGATCAATTGATCACATAAATCAGAAAGTGACGTTAAGACATCAAGTTTAGTCGATACTTTTGAACCTGCAACAATTGCAACCATTGGTTTTTCAGGAGTTTGAAGCGCACGACCTAAAGCATCCAATTCTGCTGCGAGTAAAGGACCTGCTGCTGCAACTTTCGCTAAACGTGCAACGCCTTCTGTTGATGCTTCTGCACGATGTGCTGTACCAAAAGCATCCATAACAAATACATCACAAAGTGCTGCATATTTTGCCGCAAGCTCAGGATTGTTTTTCTTTTCACCTTTGTTAAAACGACAGTTTTCAAGTAGTACCACTTGACCTGCTACCACCTCAACGCCATCCAAATAATCAGTAAATAATTTTACATCTTGACCCAAAGCTTCAGTCAAATAAGCAGCAACTGGTGCTAAAGATTGTTCAGCTTTTGGTTCACCTTCAACAGGACGACCTAAATGTGAATACACCATTACCGCTGCACCTTTTTCAAGGGCAAGTTTGATTGTCGGTAAAGCTGCACGTAAACGTGCATCGCTTGTAATCACGCCATTTTTAACAGGTACGTTTAAATCTTCTCGAATAAGTACACGCTTGCCTGCTAAATCGAGGTCAGTCATACGCTGAAAGTTCATGCATCGTTCTCTTATAGTCTAAAATCGCGTTGATTCTAAATGATTAGAGAAAAAAAGGTTAGCGACTTTTGTAGAAATGCTGTAGAAATTGTTAGTTTTGATTATTATAAGCAATCTCTGCATTATTTTAGTGATTTATGTCTTTTCATCCTGATCCAAAAATCAATGGTTTAAATGTCTTTGGTGAGCCATTGGCAAGTTGTTGTTTCCTACCTATTACAGGCTATTTCCGTAATGGTTTTTGCCATACTTCCCCTTCTGATCTGGGTCAACATACCATGTGTGCTGAAATGACCTCTGAATTTCTAAGTTATTCGCTAAGTACTGGTAATGATTTAACCACGCCTTTACCTGAACATGGTTTCCCGGGATTACAACCTGGTGATTTTTGGTGCATTTGCGTAACACGTTGGGTTCAAGCTTATCAAGATGGTCAAGCACCTCGTGTCAAAGCGGAAGCCTGTCATCAAGCAGTTTTATCTTATGTACCCTTAGATGTTGTTATGGAATATGCAGTCTAATGTCATATTCAGCATCTTCGATGAATAACCGAACTCAGATCATTTTGGCATCATCAAGTCAAACACGTAAAGACTTGATGAACCGCCTACGTTTAGATTATCTGTGCATTTCTCCCGATATTGATGAGTCACCTCAAGGTGAAACTCATGCAGATGATTTAGCGAAAAGATTGGCTTTTGAAAAAGCACAAGTGATTGCACAAGATCATCCTCATGCCATTGTCATTGGCTCAGATCAAGTGGCTTGGCGAGAGCATTCACCGCAAGAATTTATTGGTAAACCTTTGACTGTTGAAAAAGCCATTCAGCAGTTGGAGGCAAATTCGGGTAAGAATGTTTATTTCAGTACAGCATTGAGTGTGCAACATTTAGCTTCAGGTTTTGAGCAAACCTTGGTGGAACATTATCATGTCAAGTTCCGCGATTTAAGTCTTGAAGAAATTCAGCGTTATGTGCTGTTGGATAGCCCTTTGCACTGTGCAGGAAGTTTTAAGTGTGAAAGTTTGGGAATTAGTCTGTTTGAACAAATGATTGGGCAAGATCAAACCACATTGATGGGTATGCCAATGATTCAGTTGTGTAGGATTTTGAGAACACTCGGAATTTTATTACCTTGAAAGTTAAATAAGCTCAAACCAATCTCATCTTTATTTCAATGATCTAAATAAACTTGTAAAAACTTGCACCACCCCCTTTGATCATAAGACAATACACTCAATATTGATTTAATTTTGCTTAGGCTATTTTCATGTCCCAACCTTTAGATGTTTTAGGCGGAATTACCGCAGAACAATTTCTCTCAGAATATTGGCAAAAAAAACCGTTATTGGTACGTAATGCCCTACCAGAAATCGCAGAGATTTTAGTTCCTGATGATGTGATGGAACTTGCCCTTGATGAAAATACAACTGCTCGTTTAATTAAACAAAAAGACAAAGACCCAAATCAGTGGACAGTGAAAAATTCACCACTTGTTAAAGGTGATTTCCAAAAAATGCCAAAGTTTTGGACGCTTCTTGTTCAAGCTGTAGATCATTATTCATTTGATTTAGCTGAACTTTGGAAAAAATTTCCCTTTATTCCACAATGGCGTCGTGATGACATTATGGTGTCATATGCACCTCAAGGCGGTTCTGTCGGAAAACACTTTGACTTTTATGATGTATTTCTTGTTCAAGGTTATGGACATCGTCGTTGGCAGTTGGGTCAAATGTGTGATACTGACTCTGCATTTGTCGAGGGTCAACCACTCAAATTACTCCCTGAAATAGACGTACATTTTGATGAAGTCCTTGCACCAGGTGACTTACTCTATGTGCCCCCAGGTTTATCACACTTTGGCGTGGCTGAAGATGAATGTCTCACTTACTCATTTGGTTTCCGCATGCCCAATGTTGCAGATATGATGGATCGTGTTAGTGATAAATTCATGTCAAATCAATCACTTCGCAATCCATTGATCGATGTCTTACGTAATCATCAAAATCCAATTGGTCAAGTGACTCAAGTAGAATTAGACCACCTCAAAGCTGAATTATTAGCAAAACTGAATGACTCTACCCTTTTAGAAGATGCCATTATGAGTCTAATGGCAGAGTCTAAATACCCTGAAAATATTCCTGAAGCAGAATCGATTGGTACAGGTGACTTGGAAGAAGTGCTTGAGCAAGGCTATTTACTGCAAATCGAGCCTGCTTCACGCTTAATTTATACTGAGCAAAACAATGTATTACTGTTTTGGGCAAATGGTGAATCTATCTGTATTTCAGCCCAATTTGCACCAACATTGAAAAAAATTGCAGATGGTCAAGCCGTAGAATTGAATATTGAATTGGCAGATGATGAGGTTTTAGAAAACATCGCAGGTCTACTCAATGAATCAATCATGATGCTAGTCCCAACTGAGGAATAGATTATATTTAGACTAAATTAGTCTCTTAAAATTTCGTTCTAAATCCATAAAAACCTGTGTAATGAATGATTGCACAGGTTTTTATTTTAACTCTTGTTAAATGCCAAAAAGTTAGAATGATTCTCAGCTCTAACAAATATATACTTGAGAATTCTCTTTTTAAAATGCAACGTAATCATCTATATAATTAGCAGGATTCTTAATAACAATGGCAAGCCCTTCGCAAGCAATAAGAAGTAAACTTTTAAATACTTTTTTTTCCCGTAATTCGGTCTGGTTTCTCTGCATTTTTATCGCCATTTATTTATCTTGGGTCATTTTATTTCAGCAATCTCATTTAATTTATTATTTTTTTTCAGACACTTTACTTAATGTTGTCTGGGTGATTAGTCTTTTCCTCACAGTTGTGGGCTTCTATGACGTGATCCAAGACAAACATGCCATTTTACGCAACTACCCAATTATGGGACATTTCCGCTTTTTTTTTGAAAGTTTTCGACCTGAGATTCGTCAATATTTCATTGAATCAGATGAAGATGCTTTACCCTTTTCACGCTCACAACGTAGCCTTGTATACCAACGTGCAAAAAATGAAAATGCCGATAAACCATTTGGTTCAATTATTGATGTCTATCAAGAAGATTATCGCTTTTTAACCCATTCCCTTGCGCCCCGCACACCTGCTGACTTTAAAACCTTCCGCATTCAAATTGGTAATGAACAATGTTCACAACCCTATAGTGCAGCGATTATGAATATCTCAGCAATGAGCTTCGGAAGCTTAAGCGCCAATGCGATTCGTGCCTTGAATAAAGGTGCCAAAATGGGCAATTTCTACCATGATACAGGTGAAGGCAGTTTAAGCCCTTATCATCTTGAAAATGGTGGTGATATTGTTTGGGAAATCGGTAGTGGTTATTTTGGCTGCCGTACACTTGATGGCAAATTTGATCCTGATAAATTTCAACAACAGGCAATCAACAACGATGTCATTAAAATGATTGAAATTAAACTTTCACAAGGAGCAAAACCCGGTCACGGCGGTATTTTACCCAAACATAAAATTACAGAAGAAATTTCACAGATTCGTGGTGTTCCTCGTGATCGTGACTGTGTATCACCTGCAAGTCATTCCGCATTTAGTACACCAATTGAAATGATGCAGTTTATCCAAAAACTACGCATACTATCGGGTGGTAAACCTGTCGGTTTTAAACTATGTATTGGGCAACCATGGCAATTTATGAGCATTGTCAAAGCTATGCTTGAAACAAAAATTGTACCCGATTTTATTGTAGTAGATGGTTCTGAAGGTGGTACAGGTGCAGCACCAATCGAGCTGATTGATCACATGGGAACACCATTACGTGAAGCCCTACTTTTTGTGCACAATACACTGGTTGGTGCAGGCTTAAGAGATCAAATTAAAATTGGTGCCAGTGGTAAAATCATCAGTGCTTTTGATATTGCAAGCATCATGGCGATGGGTGCCGATTGGGTCAATTCTGCACGTGGCTTTATGTTTGCCGTAGGTTGTGTGCAAGCGCAAAGTTGCCATACAAACCAATGTCCTGTTGGGGTTGCAACACAAGATGCTCAACGTCAAAAAGCACTTGATGTTCCGACCAAAGCAGATCGGGTATTTCATTTTCAACAAAATACAATGAAAGCACTTGCAGAAATGCTTGCTGCCGCTGGTTTAGAGCATCCAAATGAAATTAAAGCGCATCATCTTGCACAGCGCATTAGCGACCGTGAAATCAAAAACTATGCGCAGCTACATTTTTGGTTAAAAGAAGGTGAATTGCTCAATTGTGAAAACAAAGATGATGAAAACTTTTATTTCAGAATGTGGAATTTAGCTGTTGCAGATCGATTCTAATGGTGCACGCTTTATGATGTGCTCTTTAATATTCTGAAAGATCCTCCTTCTCCCGAAAGGAGAAGGAAATTTAAATATTTTTACTCATGCCATCTATGCATCAAAATACAACTAAATTTCATTTAAGATCTTTCATAAAATTTTGAAAAATAGCATACCATGAGTATTCAACCTGATAATATGTAGTAAATCTTCCACCTCATTTTACTCACTATTTTTCATTCAAATTCAAAAGTTGGTAATTGTTTCATGAACTCAAGTTTGTCTTTATTACATCCCTATCCATTTGAAAAGTTAAATAAACTTTTTCAGGATGTGCAACCTGCTGCACTGCCACAGATTCCTCTGTCGATTGGTGAACCAAAGCATCCTGCACCTGAGTTTGTCAAACAAGCAATTATTGATAACTTCCAACATCTTTCGACTTATCCAAACAGCAAAGGTTTACCTGAATTACGTCAGAGTATTGCCAATTGGTTAACTCGTCGCTTTAAACTCAATAATATCAGTGCAGAAGATCACATCATTCCTGTTACAGGTACACGTGAAGGCATTTTTTCTTTTGTTCAAGCCTTGATTAACCGTGATGAAGCACCTTATGTGGTAATGCCAAATCCGTTTTATCAAATTTATGAAGGCGCAACTTTACTTGCAGGCGCACAACCCTATTTTATCAACTGTACCGAAGAAAATGATTATTTAGGTGACTTTGATGCTGTTCCTGCCGAAGTTTGGGAAAAAACAGCATTACTCTTTGTCTGTACACCAGGAAATCCTACAGGTGCTGTATTATCAAAAGAACAATTTAAAAAACTAATCGCTTTATCTGACCAATACAATTTTGTAATTGCATCGGATGAATGCTATTCGGAACTCTGGTTCGATGAAGCACCTATTGGTTTACTCGAAGTTTGTGCTGAAATGGGACGTGATGACTATAAAAATTGTGTCGTTTTCCATTCATTGTCTAAGCGCTCAAACTTACCAGGCATGCGTTCAGGCTTTGTTGCGGGTGATGCAACTTTATTGAAACCATATTTAAAGTTCCGCACCTATCACGGTGCAGCAATGCCTGTTCAACATCAGCTTGCTTCAGTTGCAGCATGGAATGATGAAACCCACGTAGAAGAAAACCGTGTTCAATACCGCGCTAAATTTGATCTTTTCCAAAAAGAATTGGGACATTTATTACCACTGAAAAAACCTGATGCAGGCTTTTACTATTGGCTCAAAGTCGATAATGATGAAAATTTTGCCAAGATGCTCATGGAAAAAGCTCACATTAAAGTATTACCAGGTCGTTATTTATCTCGTGAAACAGAGCAAGGGAACCCTGGTGAAAATCATGTCCGTCTTGCACTCGTTGCAGATCTTGAACAATGTGCAGAAGTAGTTAAACGATTAAAATCTATTCTTTAAGTATTTAGATTTGATCAATAAAAATGGGCTACACAGCCCATTTTTTACTTAAATACTCATCAAATTACCATTTATACGTTACACGTATATCCACTGCACATTCAGCCCCATAGTAACAATAGAATTGACATGTACTTACATATTCCTTATTACTTAAATTCGTCGCATTAACTTGTACATCAAACTGCTCATTTAGCGGATAACTAAGCATCGCATCATATAGCGTATAAGGATCCACCTTATATCCTTCATAATATTGTTCATCATTCGTACTACCGATATAACGAATTCCAGCCCCCAGACGCAGTCCATTTAAAATGATACGGTGTAGATTGATGCACTGGGTTAAACATGTCTATCGGTGGGGCAAAACCAAAACCATTATTCACACCATCAGTTTTATTTTTATAATAATCGACGCCTAACATAACTTTATTTTTAATATTGCCAATTTCAAATGACTTCATTAAACGATTGTCTATACTATTGGTTTCCGAGACACCCAAAATAATAAAACAAATTCACAACTATTCGCTCAAACAAATTTTCATCAATATCATCTTAGTAATTAGCTAAGTCTTTACATCAATTACTGTAATTTAACATTTTGAATAATATTATAAGTCAAATTTTCATCAGGATAAGGCATTGCCTTTAATTTAGCTTTTTTAATTGCAGAGACAACTTTCTGATCCGTTTTACTACTACCTGTTGATTCTAAAAGTTCTACATTCTGAATGCGCCCATCAGGAAAAGCGGTAATTTTGACTTCAATATTTTCTTTACCTGCTTTAACTTCATTGTTACTTAAATTAAAAACAGGTGCCTTTTCCCATCCCCGCTTATAACGATTTACGTATTCATCCGCATTAAAATCATCTTTTATGTCAGGATAACCATCCATAAACGTACTCTGATTTAACACACTTAATAATTGCTTGCTTTTATCCGATTCAGGACTAGCAAAAGTAGTTTGTACAAGTATTACTGATACGATTATAAGTAAAATTTTAGTTTTCATTGTTATCTAAGTATGACCCTGTTCGGCGTTTTAATTACTTCGTCTGATGATAACGCAAATTACAAAAAAATTAAATTTTATTACAATACCTATAACTTATAAGTCCAATAAGTCCATCAATTGAATTGCATCAACTCAACACCTCTACTCACTTTAACTACAAGCAGATTAATTTTTAAGATTAGGCGATTCTTTGATCGCCTAAAATTCATAATTGTATTCTAATGATTTAAATTTACTTCGCCAATTCCTGTTCAATATCTGCTATTAGCGTTTCAGGCTTTGTTGTCGGTGCATAACGATTCACCACTTGCCCTTTTTTATTGATTAAAAATTTAGTGAAATTCCATTTAATACCATTACCCAAAACACCTTTACTGTTATTGGTTAAATAGCGAAATACAATATGGGCTTCAGGACCTTTGACATCAACTTTGGCAAACATAGGAAACGTCACACCATAATTGCGCTGACAGAACTCACCAATTTGCTCATTGCTCCCTGGGTCTTGTCCTCCGAATTGATTACTTGGAAAGCCTAAGACTTCAAAACCCTGATTTTTATATTGTTCATATAATTTTTCAAGACCAGCAAACTGTGGTGTAAAACCACACTTGCTTGCCGTATTCACAATCAATAATACTTTTCCTTCGTAATCTGACAGTGACTTATTTTGCCCTTCCAATAGTTCAGCTTCAAATTGATAAATGCTGGTCATGGATATGTATCCTCATCATTTTTTTCTTGTGTTTTTAATTCAAGTGAAGCGGAATTGACACAGTAGCGCAATCCGGTCGGTTCTGGACCATCTTCAAAGACATGCCCCAAATGCGCATCACAGTGGTGACACACAATTTCTGTACGCTCCATACCATGTGTATGGTCATCGTGCTCTTCTATCGCAGTTCCATTAAGTGCCTTATAAAAACTCGGCCAACCACAGCCGCTATCGTATTTATTATCTGAACTAAATAGTGCTTCTCCACAACAACGACAGACGTAAGTTCCTTGTTGTTTAGTGTCCCAATATTTCCCCGTAAAAGCAGCTTCCGTTCCTTTTTGGCGAGTGATCCTAAACTCTTCTGGTGATAACTCTCTTTGCCATTCACGGTCTGTCTTATTGAGTTTTCCCATCATTAAACTCCTTTAATTCTTCGAGATTCAATGTCATGCTCTCCGTACTTCCATATTTACGCTGTCATTTAAAAAAATTCCAGCTAAATTTCAACATAGATTGTGATATTTCAGTAATCTATTTTTCTAACTCAAAATAATTGGATGGGATTATGTCCGTTTTAGGTAACACTTCTCCACGCGAAATCAAAAAATCGTCAAAGCTCGAGCATGTATGCTACGACATTCGTGGGCCAGTGTTAAGAGCCGCCAATGAGATGGAAGAAGCCGGACATAAAATTATTAAACTCAATATCGGCAATCCTGCACCTTTTGGTTTTGAAGCACCACAAGAAATTATTAAAGATGTCGCTTTAAACTTACCAAATGCGATTGGTTATACTGATTCAAAAGGAATTTTTCCTGCGCGTAAAGCCATTTGTCAGTACTATCAACAAAAAGGTATTTTAGACATGCATGTCAATGACGTGTATATCGGCAATGGTGTGTCTGAACTGATTGTGATGGCAATGCAAGGTCTACTTGATGATGGCGATGAAATGCTTATTCCAATGCCTGACTATCCGCTGTGGACTGCTGCAGTGAATTTATCAGGTGGTACAGCAATTCACTATAAATGTGATGACCAAAACCATTGGTACCCTGACATTGCAGACATGGAAAGTAAAATCACGCCAAATACGCGTGGTATTGTGATTATTAATCCAAATAATCCAACAGGTTCTGTGTACCCACGCCATGTACTTGAACAAATTGTTGCACTTGCAAAAAAATACGACTTAATTTTATTTGCTGATGAAATTTACGACAAAATTATTTATGACGGTATTGAACACGTTGCTGTTGCTGCGCTTGCAGGAGATCAATTGTGCGTATCGTTTAATGGTTTATCTAAAGCTTACCGTATTGCAGGCTATCGTTCGGGTTGGATGGCTATTACTGGTGATAAATCACGTGCTACAGATTATATTGAAGGTTTAGATATGCTCGCATCTATGCGTTTATGTGCTAATCATCAAGCTCAATATGCTATTCAAACTGCTTTAGGTGGTTATCAGTCCATTAATGACTTGATTCGTCCCGGCGGTCGTTTATATGAGCAACGTAATATTGCTTGGGAAATGCTCAATGAAATTCCTGGTGTAAGTTGTGTAAAACCTGAAGGTGCAATGTATTGCTTCCCTAAACTAGATCCTGAAATTTATCCAATTCAGGATGACGAAAAATTTATGCTCGATTTTTTACGTGCAGAAAAAGTACTTTTAGTTCAAGGAACTGGTTTTAATTGGCCTACACCTGATCATTTCCGTGTGGTGTTCTTACCTGCTGAAAATGAACTTCGTGAAGCAATGACTCGTTTAGGTCGCTTCTTGGCAAAAATGCGTTAATGTTAATATTAAGTTAAATAAGAATGATCAAAAAGGCACTCAGTTGAGTGCCTTTTTTGTCTAAAAAATCATATATACCTTTATTTTATTTTTAAAATAGCGTTATAAAGCAATTTATTTATCCAATATTCAACAATAAATACATACACTATAAATTTGAATGATCATTTAAAACTTCACATTTTAAAATCAGTATAGGCAAATACAACTCATCTGTATTAATTTAAAAGTTGGTACAAAAAATGCTTAGAACATGGACAGAATTTTAAAGGAATCTTTATGAAAAGAACAATTTCAGCACTTACACTTAGTTTAAGCCTATTACTTCCATGTATGGTTTTTGCCAAAAATAATGTCGTTGTCGTTGCAACGGGCGGTACAATTGCGGGGGCAGGTGCTAGCTCTACAAATAGTGCGACTTACACGGCGGCAAAAGTCCCTGTTGATGCATTACTCAATGCTGTTCCACAAATACAAAACCTTGCCAATGTCACAGGCGTGCAGGCGATGCAAGTCGCATCTGAAAGTATTACCGACAAGGAATTATTGTCTCTTGCTCGTCAAGTTAATGATTTATTGAAAAAACCCGATGTAAATGGTGTCGTCATTACACATGGTACAGATACTCTTGAGGAAACTGCATTTTTTCTTAATTTAGTCATTCATTCTGACAAACCTATTGTGGTAGTTGGGTCAATGCGCCCCGGAACTGCACTCTCTGCTGATGGTCCATTGAACCTTTATAGTGCAGTTGCGCTCGCTGCTGATGACAGCGCAAAAGGCAAAGGTACTTTTGTTCTCATGAATGATGATATTTTTGCAGCTAGAGATGTAACAAAATCGATCAATATTCACACCAACGCTTTTACAAGCCAATGGGGTTCGCTTGGTATGCTTGTTGAAGGCAAGCCCTATTGGTTCCGTAATACAGTAAAACGCCATAACAACAGCTCAGAATTTAATATTGAAAATATCAAAGGCGACAACCTCCCTCCAGTACAAATTGTTTATGGCTCAGGCAATATGCTCCCTGATGCCTATAATGCTTATGCTAAAGCAGGTGTAAAAGCGATTATCAATGCAGGAACAGGCAATGGTTCTGTAGCAAATTATATTGTACCGACCTTGAATGAACTCCAAAAACAAGGCGTTCAAATCATTCGCTCATCTCGTGTTCCACAAGGCTTTGTCCTACGTAACGCAGAACAACCCGATGATAAATATGGTTGGGTTGTCGCACATGACCTCAATCCACAAAAAGCTAAACTGCTTGCTGCACTTGCGCTGACTAAAACTACCGATGCAAAAGAAATTCAGCGTATATTTTGGGATTATTAGGATTAAGACCTGTTAAATCTAATCACAAATAAACCTTGAAAATAAAAAGTGCCTGAAAATTTAGGCACTTTTTATTTATACGATTCAAAGTAATAATATGATATTCACATCAATATCATGCTGTCGTCTTTATTAATCTGCATACCGTGCGCGGTATTCTTTTGATTTACGAATGTCTTTTTTCAAACCAAAACCACCTTCTTCATACAAATCGGCCAAATTTTCTAGTGAGCTTGAATCACCTAATTCAACGGCTTGCTCATAATATTCTGCTGCCTTTTTATAATCCTTTTTCACACCTTCGCCATTTTCATACAGCAAGCCAATGTTTGAAGCTGCGAGTTCATTACCCTGATCATAAGCAAGATTATATAAACGCATTGCTTCAGCATAATTTTGTTCTACACCTTCCCCTAAGTGATACATCGTACCTAAGTTGTTCTGTGCTTCATCATAGTCCTGAGCTGCAGCTAAACGATAATATTTGACCGCTAAAGCTTTGTCTTCGTCAACATTAATACCATTGGCATAATTATAGCCCAAATGATTTTGTGCCTGTGCATAACCACCATCTGCTGCTTTTTTTATCCATTCAATTGATTTTTTAGGATTGGCTTCAACACCATCTTCACCTTCTTCAAGCATTGAACCAATATAATATTGTGAAAATGCATGCCCTTTATTGGCTGCTTTCAAATACCACTTCATCGCTTCAGGATTATTTTCTTCGACAAATTCGCCGTTGTCATACATATAACCCACTGAAAAAATGCCGTCTAAATTTCCTTTTGCCGCTGACTTTTTATACCATTCAAAAGCTTGTTCGTAATCTTGTTCAACATTGTTACCTTGGTAATAAGCTTCGCCTAAATCATACTGCGCTTGAGCATCACCTTTTTCAGCTTTTTTAACCAATGCAGCGCTATATTCAACAGCTTCGTCAGCATAAACATTTGGGACAATAGAACATGCTAAAAATAATGACAATGCGAGTGCTTTAATTTTCATAACTTTAATTTTTCCCAGTCTATGATTTTTCAGTTGTATAAAAAGATACTTAAAAATTATTCTAGTGCATCATCATAAATGATTTCTTTGGCAAATTAAAATGCTCAAACATGACAAGTTCTTGATAACATCAACACGTTTTTCAAGTTTTGAACAGCATATCAGACACAGAGCGTGCTAAAATATTGCCTGCTTCAGCACAGGATCTTTTTATGCAGTTTGTACATCTTGGTATTCATACAGAGTTTTCGATCACAGAGTCGATCGTACGGATCCCTGATTTAGTGAAGGCTGCTGCAAGTGATGAAATGCCTGCATTGGCAATTACCGATCTGTCTAACCTGCATGCTGCGGTCAAATTTTATAACAAGACTTTAGCCAAAGGCATCAAGCCAATTTTGGGCAGTACGATTCGTTTAAATGATGCTTCACATAGAGCCACTTTATTAGCCATGACTAAAAAAGGTTGGCGTGGACTAACTGAAATCGTGTCTCGTGGCTATATTGAAGGTCAGCAACTCAGTATTCCATGTGTTCAAAAAGAATGGGTACTTGAACAATCACAAGACCTTATTGTTTTACTTGGTTTGCACAGTGATGTCGGTGAAATGTTGGTGTCAGCTTATCCTGAAAAAGCTGAACCTCTGCTTGAACAGTGGATTGAAAAATTTGGTAACCGTGTTTATCTTGCATTAACGCGAACACAACGCCCGATGGAAGAAGACTTTATTCAAGAAGCGGTCAAACTGGCAGCAAAATACAACATTGGTGTCGTTGCGCTTAATGATGTGCATTTTATTCGTGCTGAAGACTATGAAGCTCATGAAGCTCGTGTTTGTATTGCCGATGGTTATGTCCTTGGTGATAGCAAACGTCCTAAAAATTATACGCCTGAGCAATACTTTAAAAGCTCGGCTGAAATGATTGAGCTGTTTTCAGATATTCCAAGTGCCATTGAAAATACTATACAAATTGCCAAGCGTTGTACCGTTTCACTTCGCTTAGGTTTCAATGACTTACCTGACTACCCAATTCCTGAAGGTCACACCATTGAGACCTACTTCGAGCATTTATCCGAAGTAGGGCTTGAAGAACGCTTAGATGTCCTGTATCCACTTGAAAAGCGTGATGAGGACTGGGCTGAAATTCGTCAGCCTTATGATGAACGTCTAAAATATGAGTTAGATATCATCAACAAAATGGGCTTCCCTGGTTACTTCCTGATTGTCATGGACTTCATTCAATGGTCTAAAAACAATGGAGTTCCTGTAGGTCCAGGGCGTGGTTCAGGTGCAGGTTCATTGGTTGCCTATAGTCTTAAAATTACCGATCTCGATCCACTACGTTATGAACTCCTTTTTGAACGCTTCCTGAATCCTGAACGTGTTTCAATGCCCGACTTCGATATTGACTTTTGTATCGCAGGCCGAGATAAAGTTATTGATTATGTGGCACGTCATTATGGTCGAGATGCCGTTTCACAAATTGCAACGTTCGGTACAATGGCTGCTAAAGGTGCGATTCGTGACGTTGCACGAGTTTTGGGTAAATCTTATGGTTTAGCTGACCGCATTTCAAAAATGATTCCAACAAAACCTTTAGGTTTAACCTTGGAAGAATCAATTGAAGCTGAACCACAACTCAAAGATATCGTCACCAATCCATCAAATCCTGACAATGATGATGCTGCTGAAATTTGGGAAATGGCGCTCAAACTTGAAGGTATTACCCGAAATACAGGTAAGCATGCGGGTGGTGTAGTGATTGCACCGACCAAAATCACCGACTACTCTGCTGTTCTATGTGAAGCCGATGGTACAGGTCGTGTTGCACAGTTCGATAAAGATGATGTTGAAGCCGCAGGTTTGGTTAAATTCGACTTTTTAGGACTGCGTAATCTCACTGTAATTGAAGATGCCGTACAAAATATCAATAAACGCATCCAATCTGAAAAGCCTCTCGATATCACATATATCCCTTTAGATGATGCTAAAGCCTACACCGTATTTGCTGATGCCAATACAACGGCGGTGTTCCAGTTTGAATCCGTCGGCATGAAGAAAATGCTCAAGGAAGCACGTCCGAGCAAATTTGAAGAAATTATTGCCTTTGTATCTTTGTATCGTCCAGGTCCAATGGATCTTATTCCTGACTTTATCCACCGTATGCATGGTGGCGAATTTGAATATCTACATCCTTTACTTGAAGGCGTACTTGAACCGACTTACGGCATTATGGTGTATCAAGAACAGGTGATGCAGGCTGCACAATTCTGCGCAGGCTATTCTCTTGGTGGCGCGGACATTTTGCGCCGTGCAATGGGTAAAAAGAAACCCGAAGAAATGGTCAAACAGCGCCAAATCTTTATTGAAGGTGCTGCGAAAAAGGATATTGATGAAAAAACTGCAAACCATATTTTCGACTATATGGAAAAATTTGCAGGCTATGGTTTTAACAAATCACATGCGGCCGCCTACGCCCTTGTTGCCTATCAAACGGCATGGCTCAAAGCGCATTACCCATCTGAATTTATGGCTGCGGTATTATCATCAGAAATGCAAAATACCGACAGTATTGTATTCTTAATTGATGACTGTCGAATCAATGGTTTAAATGTATTACCACCATCTATTAATATGTCGTTCTATCAATTTCATGCAAGTGATGCTGAAACTATTATTTATGGCTTAGGTGCCATTAAAGGTGTCGGTGAACAAGCCATGCAATCTGTGATTGATTCACGTTTGCATGATGGTGTGTATAAAGATTTATTTGATTTTTGCCATCGTGTCGATTTAAAGAAAATCAACAAACGTACTCTTGAAGCCCTAATTCGTTCTGGTGCATTAGACTGTTTAGGTATTGATCGTGCAAGCCTCATGCTACAACTGCCTGAAGCAGTTCAAGCAGCAGAGCAAGCACGTTCAAACCGTGAAACTGGCATTATGGATTTGTTTGGTGAAGTTGAAGAAGTTCAGCGGAAACCTGCCAAACCCACTAAGCCGTGGTCAGATGAAGTGCGTCTCAAAGGTGAAAAAGACACGCTTGGTTTATACCTCACAGGACATCCAATTGATGTGTACCGCCCTGAGTTAAAAGCCTTTATTTCACAGCGTATTAATGAACTTACGCCTACTCGCCGTGGTGTTACCACTGTTTTTGCAGGTCTTGTCGTCGATATTGCCAATTTCCCGAACCGCATGATGGTGACTTTGGATGATGGTACAGCACGTATTGAAGTCTCTGCCAACCATGAACGCTTTAACCGTTTTAAAGACATCATTCAAAATGAAAAAGTCGTGGTGATTGAGGGTGAAATTTATGAACGTGAAGGTTTTGATCGTCCAATGGGACGCTTAACCAAAGCCTTTAACCTCAATGAAATTCGTCAAAAACGTGCCAATCATATTGCAATTAAACTCAGTCCTGAAGTACTGACAAAAACACTGACATCTGATTTACAAAAGATTTTACAACCTTATTGTAATGTGGATATGTGTCAACACATTCCTGTACACATCATGCTTGATTATGATTATGCCACTGCTGAGTTTCATTTCGGACAGCAATGGAAAGTTGCACCACTCGATGAACTTTTATCGAAAATGCGTGATTATTTTGGTAAAGAATCACTGCATGTTGAATATCAAGTGAAATCTAAAGCTGCTAAAGTCGCAGCATATCAACCTCCTGCTCGTGTGGTAAGCCCACCACCTGCGACAAATATCAGCATGGATGATGCAATGGATCAGTACAATGAAGATCTGAGTCAGTATTCTTGATGAATATTCTTTAAATCTCTTAACAACACTATCTAAAATATGGCACTTAAATCTTTATTTTAAAATTTAATTATTCTTAAATTGATCTCTCCCATCAATTTAAACCCGATTCATTCTTCAGACATTAACTGCCTGATTTATTTTTGTGGAATTACAATGGACATTATCGACAATGCTGAAATTTCTCAGCATTTAAGCCATGTACGCATCGTCATGGTCAACACGACACTTCCTGCCAATATAGGCAGTGCTTTACGTGCAATGAAAACCATGGGGCTATCAAAACTCGTCCTTGTTGCACCAAAGACTTACCCTCATCCTGATATTGATGCTTTAGCTGCGGGTGCGACTGATCTCATTGAACAGATTGAAATTGTCGATACGCTCGAAGATGCGATTAAAGATTGCCATTTGGTTTTTGGTACAAGTGCTCGTAGCCGCACCATCCCTTGGCCACTGTTAGATGCTCGCCCTGCTGCACAAAAATCAATGCAATCGGTGATTCATGAGCAACAAGAAATTGCGATTGTTTTTGGTCGTGAAGATCGTGGCTTGACTAACGAAGAATTGGCAATGGCAAATTATCATGTCACCATTCCTGTCAATACTGATTATGGCGTTCTCAATGTTGCACAAGCCATTCAAGTCATTTGCTATGAAATGCGTATAGCAGCAATTGAGCTTGCAGATAAACAAGAAGATACCAAAGCAGTCATGCATGTGACTGATTCAGAAGACATGCATTGGGATGAACCTTTGGTTACTCATGAGCAAATGGAGCAATTTTATCCACATATCGAAAAAATGCTCGCAGAAATCGAATTTATGGACCCAAAGAACCCAAGATTATTGCCTTTACGCTTGCGTCGTCTTTTCGGACGTATACAATTAGATAAAATGGAATACCACTTACTACGAGGTATTTTTACCCGTGTACAAGCCCTTAATAATGGTACATGGAAAAGTAAACCTCAAGAGGATCAAAAATAATGCTGAAATGGCTTAAAGAAGATATCCAAGCTGTATTTGCGAGAGATCCTGCAGCACGCAATACATTTGAAGTTCTAACTACATATCCTGGCATTCATGCTCTTATTATGCATCGCGTTGCACATGAGCTATGGGTCAAGGAATGTAAAACTTCTGCACGTTTATTGTCTTCTTTTAGCCGCTTCACTACAGGCATTGAAATCCATCCCGGTGCTAAAATTGGTAAACGTTTTTTTATTGATCACGGCATGGGTGTGGTGATTGGTGAAACTGCCGAAATTGGTGATGATGTTACGCTATATCATGGTGTGACATTGGGCGGTACAACATGGAATACTGGCAAACGTCATCCAACGCTTGAAGATGGCGTAGTAGTCGGTGCTGGTGCGAAAATTCTAGGTCCTTTTACAGTCGGTAAAAATGCTAAAGTCGGCTCCAATGCCGTAGTGACCAAAGCTGTTCCTGCAGATACGACCGCGGTTGGTAACCCTGCTCGCTTCATCAATAAGGATCAACCAAAAACACAAAATGCGCCATGTCCTGAAAAGACAGATATTCGCTTAGACAATACAGATCAAAATCCTGCATTCCAAGCCTATGCTGCAACGCAAGATGTGACCGATCCAATGCTTGAAGGTATGCGTGTATTACTTGAACGCTTGGCTCAAAATGAAAAACGCATGAATAATTTATGTCAGCGTTTATCTCTTATTGATCCCACCTTTAAACCGCAGCAAGATGCTGAACAGCCGTATAGTGAAGAGGAACTTAAAATTATTGAAGATGTGCGCCGTGAATGCGAAGCACAAAACAATGAATCTAAAGCTTAATGTATAAATTTTAATAACGTAATCATTTTGAAGTTGCATGTTGCCCATTCTTTTCTTAGACTGACCAACATGTAATTTTTAACTTATACAACAAATCATTGGAAGAAAGATATGACTCTTAAGCCTTTGGCATTGGTACTCGTCACCGCCTCATTACTCTCCGCTTGCGGCACTGCTCCTGTTAAATCACAAAATAAAGTCAATAACGAACCGATTATTTATACAGAACCCGATATTACTCCACCTTTTTATGCACTAAATCCATTTAACTATGCACAGCCTCCTGTGTTTGAACTTGAGCTGAAAAAAGCAGCGGCAGAACCTGTCCAAAAACTTGAAGTCACTGATCCAAATAACCCAAATAAAAAATTAATTCTAGACAGCAACAAGCTCATTGTACCAACAGTAAACAGCTCAAAGCGTGGCATGAAATATGCTGTTCTTGCAGGTGAAAATGAAATTGATATCACTGCAATTGATGATTTTTTACAGATGGTTGAAGGTAAAGCACGTCATTACCCACCACAATTTACCGACCGTCAAGAACGTCGTGGTTTTGAAAGCAAATTAAAAGAAGTTTCAACACAACTCGATACCCTAGCTTCACATGATAATGCTTCTTTTGACATTCTCATTCGCGCATTTAAGGCAAGTGTCATGGGTCGTAATCTCGACTTAGGTTCAAGCTACACTACAAAATCATTAAACTATGCACAGCGTATTTTAAAAATCAACAAAGACGATCCAGAAGCAAATCTTTGGTTTGGTTTTTCATTGTCTGAAGGTGGTGGTCAGCGTGAAGCAATGCCTTATTTAGATAAAGCAACCAAAGCAGGTGTTCAAGAAGCTTATCTTTCTACTGTAAATACTTACTTGGGTATGGAACAGAAAAAAAATGCGATCCAAGCTCTTAAAAACTATAAAGTTAAATACCCTGAAGAAGCAGAAGTTGCTGATCGTTTAATTTTAGAAATTGACAAACAAAATCGTTACAATGTTTGGCAAATTATGAAAAACCCAGCTCTATCAAAATAAGTAAAATTTTTCTATAAAATAGACTGATTAATCAGTCTATTTTTTTTAGCAAAATTCTTTAGAATAAAATTGAAATCTCTTATAAATATCGTATGATCTGAAAGTACTATCTGTCAGATCATATATATGCGGCATTCTAAAAAAAATATACTGCTCACACTTCTTGTTTTTAGCCCACTTTTACTCAGTGGCTGTCAAGTCGTTAGCGTCAAAAATCAAAAAATTAATGTCACGATTGCTAATGAGCGCGACAGTATTTTGACACGCTCAAAAATGAGTGAAGCAAGCCTTAATGTATTATCGATGACAGGTCGTGAAGCGAAAAGTTGTACTGAAGCACCTGATCGTTGCATTGATGAACTCGATGAAATTAAAGAAATTCAAGATGAACAACTATTCTCCACAGCAAGTGAAATTTATCTCACGAAAGCTTTAGCCTTGGCATCGTCTTCAAATTGTAAAATTAGTTTAGTCGCCAAACATAAGTCCGAAGAAAAACAAAAAATCATCCAAAAAAATTATGATGATTGCCAAGCACAACAGCTTTCTATGCTCGATAAAAGCATTCGCTACAGCTATGCTTATTTATTTAAAACTGAACGACAACCTCAAGACCGTATTTTTAATAACCGTCAGGTTCAAATTCGAGATTTCTACAATCAGGCTTTAGCAAAATTTATTGCTCTTGAAGTTCAAAATACAAAATCACCATCCGTGATTAAAGCAGGAAATAGTACATATACATTTGATTTTTCTCACTATCCCGAATTAGAAAAAAATATTCCAGAAGCATTATTATCTACATACAATATGAACTTTTCAGGTCTACGCTCTATCAATAGACGTGATGGTTTTGGTGCTGAATTTGTCACCATCTTAAAAGAGCCAACAAAAGCTGAAGAAGATAAATATATTGTCGATCCTGTACACCATAAATACAGTAACGGCATGAACCCCAATATTCACAAGCCTCGCTACTTGGCAGTTTCCATCACTGCACAGCCTGAAGGAAATGAGTCAGTTGACAGCATCTTACACAACCCTAATTTCAAGTTAAAAGTTTTTGACCCTTACAGCACTGAAAAAATTGATGTCAGTGGAAAAAGTTATCCTCTAGCAGCCAATTTTTCTGCACCTTATGGGCTTTGGTTAGCAGAAAACAATTTGGGGGCAGCAGCCTATTTAAGCCTGATTGATCGTGATAAGCGCTTAACCATGCCACATTTATATATGCTTGAACCCTATAACCCGAATAAAAAAGTCATTGTATTGGTTCATGGTCTCGCAAGCAGTCCAGAAGCATGGATTCGTTTAACCAATGATATTATGGGGGATAATGCTTTACGTGAGCATTATCAAGTCTGGCAAATTTTCTATTCTACTAATATGCCAATCTTAGAAAGTCGCTTCCAAATTAATACGATTATTAATCAAGGCTTTGAAAGTATTGATCAAAAATCAGCTTCGGCAAAAGATGCTGTGTTAATTGGTCATAGCATGGGTGGAATCATCGCTCGCTTATTGGTCAGTGACCAAAACCTTTCAAATAATGCTCAAAAAATGTTAAAAAACAGACAATTCAATCGTTTTAAAGATGATCCCGTTTTTAATGCTCGTTTGAATATTCAATCTGTTCCCAATTTTAATCGTGCAATCTTTATTTCAGCACCGCATCGGGGTACAGACTATGCAGACCGTTGGTTTACACGTGCTGCACGTAAAGTCATTAAACTACCAGGGGCATTCTTAGGTGCTTTAGCAGACTCGGTAGATGAGAAAAATCTTAATCCTAAAAAAATTCTCAAAGATATTGATGGTGGTCTTATTCAAAATGGTCCAAGTGATTTAAGTCATAATTCAAAATTCACACAGTTAACTGAGAATGTCATGCCGAAAAAAGGTATGATTTATCACTCAATTATGGGCAACATTACTAACAGCAATGATCCTGACATCATGACTGATGGTATCGTGCCTTATCGGAGTTCGCATTTAGATGGTGCTGTGTCTGAAAAAATTATTAAAGGCGGACACTCTATTCAGGAGACACCTGAAGCCGTATTGGAATTACGTCGTATTTTAAAACTGCACCTAACTGATCATGGTCTATATAAACCGTAAAACTATATTTTTTCAAAATGAATACATAAAAAAACACCCGATAAATTTATCGGGTGTTTTTCGAGAATTCATACACCCTTAACATAAGGTGTAAATATCTATCACAAATTAACGATTGTTTTCGTCATCTTGAGAATCTTCAAATTTTGGTTCAGTACCGAAGTCAGAAGTTTGACCACCGAAACCACCTTGTTGACCAAAACCACCCTGTTGACCAAAACCGCCTTGTTGACCAAAACCGCCTTGTTGACCAAAACCACCTTGACCACCGAAGCCACCTTGTTGACCGCCGAAGCCACCTTGACCGCCGAAGCCGCCTTGTTGACCGCCACCAAAGCCACCTTGACCACCGAAGCCACCTTGTTGACCGCCAAAGCCACCTGGAGCACCAGCGCCCGGAGCACCAGCAGGTGCGCCAGCAGGACGAGGGTTACGTGCAGGAACAACCGTAGAAATTGCATGTTTGTAAACCATTTGGCTTACAGTATTCTTTAATAAAACAACATATTGGTCAAAAGATTCAATATGACCTTGCAATTTAATACCGTTTACAAGGAAGATGGAAACTGGGATGCGTTCTTTACGGAGAGAATTTAAGAACGGATCTTGTAAAGTTTGACCTTTAGACATTTTATACTCCAAAAAATTTAAAATCAGCGCAAAAACTGCCTTTGTTTTTTCAATTAAAATTTATAAAAAAGACAGTGTGTAAATTTTGCTTTATCTATGTAAGTTTCGCAAGTCTTCTTGAGCCTGCCTTGTTGTTGAAAAAGTTATAAATTGGTGTGCTTCTTGCAAAGAACGTAACCATGTGTATTGACGTTTAGCCAATTGTCGTGTCGCAAACAATGATTTGTCTTCCATCTCCAACTTACTTTTGTGACTCCTGTCACTCTTTAGTAAAAAATCGATTGCTTGCCTGTAACCAACTGATCGAGCTGAAGGAAGATTTTCATTTAGATCGTATTTTATCATAAGTTCTTCAACTTCATTTAAAAATCCGATTTCCCACATGTTTTTCAGTCGAAGCTCAATACGACAATGTAATTCTAAGCGATCTGGCAATAGCGCGTAATTATGAAAACTGTATCTGTAGGGTACATTTCGAGGTTGCTCTGATTGTAATTTTGTAATTGGCTGCCCTGTAATTTTAAAAACTTCTAAAGCACGAATGATACGTTGCTTATCGCTGACTTTAAATTTTTCACCTGCCAAAGGATCAACGCTTTTTAACTCTTCATAAATCGCTTGCCAACCCTCTCGATCTGCTTTTGCTACAATCTCATCACGAATTTGATAATCCGCACTCGGCAAATTACTCGAAAGTCCCTCAAGCAGTGCTTTAAAATACAGCATTGTGCCACCAACTAAAATCGGTGTTTTACCACGGCCATGAATTTCATCAATTAATTTACATGCATCTTCCACAAATTCTGCAGCCGAATACACTTCAAGTGGCGTAATAATATCGATTAGATGATGCGGATAAAGCGCCTGTTCTTCTTTGCTTGGCTTTGCGGTGCCAATATCCATATCTTGATAAACAAGCGCTGAATCGACAGAGATCAACTCATAATTACCACGCTCATACAGTTCGCAAGCCAAAGCCGTTTTACCGCTGGCTGTCGGTCCCATTAAATTGATGACGGGCAATTGATTTGACATGTAAAACTACTCTCCTCGAGCAAATAATTTATCAAGCTGTGACAATGGAAAAGCTCTCCATGTCGGACGACCATGATTGCATTGACTCGCAAATTCAGTTTGTTCCATCTGACGCAGTAAAGCATTCATTTCAGATAGACTCAGCATTCGGTGTGCCCTCACTGCACCATGGCATGCCATGCCTGCAAGTAAATGATCACGTTTTTGTTGCAATGCCTGTGCTTCATCATTGGGGTCAAGATCATTCAGTAACTCAGGCACGAGCGAGCCAAAATCTGCTTTATGCAAAATGGCAGGTACACCTCGAACAATGACTTGTTCATCGCCATATTGGTCGATATCGAGTCCAAGCCGTTCTAATTGTGGCTTTAATTCATCGATACGAGTCGCTTGCATGCGCGTAATACTGATGACTTTAGGAATGAGTAATTGTTGTGATATCCAAAAATCAGGTTTATCCCATGCCATTTTCATTTGCTGTAGCAAAATTCGCTCATGTGCAGCATGCATATCGACAATGATTAGCCCTTCTGTATTCTGCGCTAAAATATAAATGCCATGTAATTGCGCAATTGCAATCCCAAGCGGAAACTCATCCACACGATTTTGCTTTAATTGCGTTGGTGAATCTTCACTAGAATTTTCAGACGAATAACTCGATTGTTCTCTCAAAGGAGCTAAATAACTTTTAAGTGCATTATTAAGTTGTTGAGAACCTTGATAATTTGCTCGTGAATCTGATTGAGATGCATACGATACTGGTTGCACACCTGTATACATGGGTACATTCGTACGAAATTCAGTGAGTCCATCTTGAAATGCCGCTTGACGCTCTGCTGACTCAGAAGAATCTGCTTGCCAAGCATGACCGTTAGTGCTACTTAGGCTATTTATATCTTGTATATTAACTGTATTTTGTGATTCCACATTGCGATGCAAGGCAAATTGTTCTTGAATTCGTGGCTGTGGCTGCCAATGCACAGAAGCATCTTCAGACTGTTTCATTGCACTTGACAAATCAGCCGTTGCTGTTTGAAATTGAGACAACGTATTTTTGGCAAAATGGCGTACAAACTCATGTACTTCACGTTGATTTAAAAAACGAATTTCATGTTTTGTTGGATGCACATTGACATCAATATTTTCAGGTTCAACTTCTAAAAATAACAGATATGCTGCATGTTGATGTCCATGCAAAATACCGTCATACGCCATACGTAAAGCATGTGAAATGGTTTTATCTTTTACGATGCGTCCATTGACATACACATATTGTAAATCTGCCTGCGAGCGTGCATCAGAAGGATGCCCTAGCCACCCTGACAAACGCATACTAATACTATCAGCATCAATCCAATATGCATTTTCAGTAAATGCTCGCCCAAGCAATTGTTGAACACGTTGAAAACGTAATTCACCACTGTCTGCAATGGGTAAATTAAGGCGAATACTATCGTTATGTTCCAAAACAAAGCGAATATCAAAGTGTGTCAATGCCATACGACGCACAATTTCTTCGATATGACCAAATTCTGTGGTGGGTTTTTTTAAGAATTTACGACGAGCAGGCACATTAAAAAATAAATCTTGAATGCGGATATGCGTACCCTGCTGTGTCGCTACTGCTTGAATATCCTGCCCATCAAAAGCTGTACCATTTACTTCTAACTGATAACCTACACCTGAATCATCTTGACTACTCGTTAAAGTCAAACGTGAAACCGCAGCAATCGATGCCAATGCCTCACCACGAAAGCCTAAACTCATAATGGCGTGTAAATCATTTGCCGTTTGAATTTTACTCGTTGCGTGCCGAGTCACGGACAACGCTAAATCTTCAGCATGAATACCACGACCATTGTCAATGATTTCAATCAGCGTACTGCCACCCTGTGCAATCCGAATAATCAGTTCTGTTGCACCCGCATCAATCGAATTTTCAAGTAATTCTTTCACCACGGATGACGGACGCTCAATCACCTCACCTGCAGCAATTTGGTTCGCAAGTGCTGCATTGAGCGTATGAATTCGTCTGACACTGATTTCTTCACGCTGCATGCATTAACCTCAATTTCGAATGGACGGCATAATAAGTAAACGATCATCTCTTTTAAAAAGCAGAATACTTTATTCACTGAGATTTTTAATAGACGTTTAAAGTACCTTTAAGGCACTGATTAAATCTTCAGAAATACTGCTTATTTGAACTTCACGCCCCATTTCATCCTCTGTTTTTAGGATTTCAATAATATGGTCTGCTTGCGGAATTTCATCGCCACCTTTAGACGGCCATTCAAATAAAAATAAAGCATTTGGCACATCCAAATAATCACGGATGCCCATCAATTCCATTTCATAAGGATCATTTAAACGATATAAATCGAAATGGAAAACGTCTGTACCCTCAATATTGTAAGGCTCAACCAAGGTATAGGTAGGACTTTTTACTGTACCTTTGTGCCCAAGTCCTTGCAACCAATAACGGGTCAGTGTGGTTTTTCCTGCACCTAAATCACCGATAAGATAAATCACGCCCTTTGCAATGGACTGCGCCAATATAGCCGCCATTTTTTGTGTATCTTGCTCATTGCTTAGACTTAATTTACATGAATATTGCATTGTACTAACAACATGATTTGAACTCGGCAATATGATAGCATTACACATGCCAAATACCCAAGATAATGCCTAAGATAATGTTTCTTATTGCGTATAGCTGTATGAATAACTCACTATGCTATTCGTGGTAAAATGCGCATTATAACTCGTGTTTTCTTTACAACTTTTAGGATTGATCATGACTTTACAAAACAGAGTAGATCCGTGGTCAAGGCTCAACCAAAATCCTGTAAAAACAGCAACACGAATGGGAAATCGAGGCGTATTACACAATAAATCTCAGCAAATTGTTCGCCCTTGGAAGCTCAAGGCTTGGATTAGCTGTGTATTGTCTTTTAAAGGTAATACACGAAAAATTTTCAGTGAAGGACGCTATTCAGAACTCTTCTTTTTAGATGAAGCGACTGCTTTTTCAGCAGGACATCGCCCATGTGCAGAATGTCAACGTGAACGTAGTAATCAATTTAAAATAGCTTGGGTCAATGCCAATGCCTCAGGTCAAAAATTTAAGCTTTCAGACATCGATCAACAGCTTCACCTTGAACGCATAAATTCTGCACACGAAAAAGTGACATTTCAAACAACTTTGGCAGAACTTCCGATTGGCACTTGTTTTGAATGGCATGACCAAGCAGTGATGATTGTCGCTAATCAACTTTATCAAACATGGTCATTTACAGGCTATCAAACAACAATTGAATTTGATTCAACTACGATGGTTAAAGTACTTACCCCTATTTCTCTAGTGAATGCCTTTCGTCATGGCTTTACGCCAAAATTTCATCCAACTGCTCAATCTTTGGAACATTAAACTGTGCAAGAAACCATCGATTTTACTCCCCCAATGCTGAATGGTGTCACTGCATCTAAAGTTTTTTTGGCTGAAACTACACAATATTTCAATACTATTTTTAACTATCTGTGTGAACAATTTCCACATATTACAGTCACTGAGTGGCAACAACGCTTCAATGATCAACTAATTTTTGACTTAAAAGGCAATGTTTTAACATTAGAGAGTGCCTTTCAAGCCAATACCCATATTTATTATTATCGCTTTTTAGCACATGAAATTTTTGTGCCCTTTCAAGAGAAAATTCTATTTGAAAATGAGGACTTATTGGTGGTTGATAAACCTCACTTTTTAACTATAAGTCCAACGGGGCAATATGTTCAGGAAACACTATTGGTTCGACTTAAAAAAACCATCAATAACCCTGACTTAACCCCCATTCATCGACTCGATCGAGAAACAGCAGGTGTGGTTTTATTTTCTAAAAAGCCAAGTAGCCGTGGTATCTATCAACAATTATTTGCAGAAAAAAAAGTGCAAAAAATTTATCATGCAATTGCACCTTATTATGCTGAATTAATGTTCCCTCAAACTGTTGAATTACGTATGGAAAAAGGCGAACCTTTTTATACGATGAAAATTGTTAGCGGTCAGGTAAATTCAAGCACTGAAATTAATCTACTTGAACACAATCAATCTTGGGCAAAATATCAACTTAAACCGATCACAGGTAAACAACATCAACTCAGAGTCCATCTCAATTCCTTGAATATTCCGATTCAGAATGACCCGTTTTACCCTGAAGTCATTCATAAAGATGCAGCCGATTTTAGTGCGCCGCTACAACTGCTTGCTAAAGAAATATACTTTTTAGATCCAATCACACAACAACCTATGCACTTCCACTCCAATAAAGAATTGACATTGTGATTCCATTGTAATGACAGTAAGTATACTTTTTATCTATTTTCGATTGAAATTACAGCAAATTTGATTAAAATAGGCTGAGAATTTAAATCTGTTTGGCTGTAATTATGAGAAAAACTGAAGTCTACCAAGTACGACTTGATTCACAAGAAAAAAAACAGGCTTTTGCTGTTTTTAAGCAGTTGGGAATTACACCTGCTCAAGCAGTCAGATTGTTTTTCAAACAAGTCGTACTGACAAAATCGATTCCATTTGCAATTGAAAATCAAAGTATCAATATGGAACAATTACTTAAATTAAAAAAAATAAAGCTTGAACAATCCACTGCCCTTTCATCAGAAACAATGGATGACACTACAATTGATGATGATATTTTTGCAGAGTTGAATGCAATTTTGAATGAAAGCGACAAAACTTAACAGTGTTGCATTTTTAAACAATTTTTTAAATTTCTAGCGTTCACTTTTGGTTATGCTCAATGCAGAGTTTAAAATTAACTGCAAGGAGCATCTAAATGATTGTTCGTCGTGCTGTTCAAGAAGATTTAAATCAACTCGCTGTTCTTTTCGATGAATACCGTCAATTTTATGGTTCGTCATCCAATATTAAACAATCTCATCAATTTCTAAAACAACGTTTTGATAATCAACAAAGTGTCATTTTTATTCATGTAAAAGATGAAACCTTTACAGGTTTTGTGCTGTTATATCTTGGATTTTCTTCAGTTGCTTGTTCAACGTATTATATTTTAGATGATGTTTACGTAACACCTATATATCGCCGACAAGGCTCTGCAAAACAATTAATTGATACTGCGATTTTATTTGCACAACAACAAAATGCTATGCGCATTAGCCTTGAAACACAAAAAAATAACCATCAATCCCACCAATTATATGAACAGATGGGATTTGTTAGAGACAGTGAGTTTCAGACCTATCACTGCTTCCTAAAATAAACGACTAAATGTCTACCAATGTCTCAAGTGTGTTTTTAGCTGCGAGTATTTGTGCTTCCGTTAAATATATCCATTCACCTTCTGCCAATTGTGAAAGTCTAAGTTGACCAATTTGTGCACGATGTAAGCTTTCAACTTTATTGCCTACAGCAGCAAGCATACGCTTCACTTGATGATAAACCCCTTGATGTACAGTCATTTGTAATTTACTTTCTGCCAATGCTTTAACATCTGTTGCAGCAAAAATACCTTTTTCATTGCGTAACTCAACCCCACTTTCAAGTTGAGCCATCTGTTCTGTGTTTATGAGATCAGCTGTTTGCATTTGATAGACTTTAGGCACATGCTTTTTAGGATGGGTTAAAGCTTGTAAAAATTGGCCATCATCAGTCAAAATTAATAAACCTGTAGTGTCTTGGTCAAGTCGCCCCACACACTGTAAACCTCGGTTAAGTAATACATCATCAAATAAATCAAATACACTAAAATGATGCGTCGACTGGTGTGAACATTCATAACCTTGTGGTTTATTTAGCGCAATATAAACCTTTTCACGATATTGCCACGTCTGACCATAGACCGAATAAGTCAATTCATTTAAATCCAGTTTAAACTTAGGATTACTGATCACCTCACCATGGATAGTCACAGCACCGTTTTTAATCAATTGCTGACAGTGTTTACGAGAGCCAAAACCCTGTGATTGCAACATTTTTTCGAGTAACACGGCATAATCCTTTGAATCTATACATTCTGAATCTGCGTAGTGTACCCGATCTAGGGCATGACCTCGTGTAGAATCTTATACGCAGTATTGAACACCTCTATCCCTAGCAACTTAACTTCAATCTTTATGCTGAGTCTTAATCATTTTACTCAACTCAAATTCAATCTAGCGAGTAAAAAGCGTTACAATAATATGCTGTCCTTGTTATCGAAGTTGATATGTCCCATCTCGATTTAAATTTAATTGTTTTATTGGTGCTGCTTGGCTGTGGAATTTTCAGTCACAATACGGCTGTCACCATTGCCGCAGGTGTGCTGATTGTCTTCAGAATCACACCACTGAGTCAATTTTTCCCATTACTACAAACACATGGACTTGAAGTCGGTATTATTATTTTAACCATTGGCGTACTCACACCTATTGCAAGTGGTAAAATTCCAGGAGAGGAAATTCTCAAATCCTTTTTAAGTTGGAAGTCATTACTTGCGATTGCCATTGGACTTTTAGTGGCATGGCTTGGTGGACGTGGTGTTAAATTGATGAGTAATCAGCCTAATGTAGTCGCAGGCTTATTGATTGGTACAGTTGCAGGCGTTGCGTTGTTACGTGGCGTGCCTGTTGGTCCACTCATTGCAGCAGGATTACTCTCTTTATTGATTGGACAATCTTAATAGATCTAGCTTAACCTCTATATTAAGAATCTAGTCTTAGTGCCCCAGCCTTTCTTGACTCATTGTATTTATATACTAATTCAGTAATTTTACTCAACAATTGCATCACGTTGAAGATTTAGCGTTTTGGGATGAAATAGTCTTTGACATAAAATCATACCGAAACCAGATAGTGTCGCCATTAAGATTCCAACCCAAAACCAAGAGTCTGCGGAAATTGAAACAATGAATGCAATGACAGGGGGTAAAATGAACTGAGAAATAGATGAAAACTGTAAAACTAAACCAATTGTCGTACTAATTGCAATTGGCTTAGCTGCAAAATGAATTGCCTGAGAGAAAATAATCGCAGCAATATAGCCTCCGAATAACGAAAAGCTCAACACTAAAACATATTGTACGATAAAAGGTAAAAATTGCTTAAAGCAATAAAAAGCAATCGCACAGACCATCAAGACCACATAAGCAAATTGCATCAACAATTTTGCCTGTATACCTCGTTGTAGTAAAACGCCACACCACGCAGTGCCTACAGCATTACTCATGGCAACAACAGCCGTCAGCACACCTGCCATTTGTAATGAAATTTGATTCTGTTGATAAATAGTCGGTAAAAATCCGACCAAACCCAACCACTGTCCTGCATAAGTACCAAACATCAGTGCTAACAACCATGCAGGAGAATGTTTTAAGGTCATAGCAATGAGTTTTTGAATATCTACAGTTTGTCTATGTCGAGGCGTTTCAGGAATTTGAATATAAATAATGAATGCAATCAGTCCGGACAGCATTGCAAAGAACAACCATACCCACCTGCCATCCCATAAACAATAATAAATAGGGCGTACACAATAAAGCGATTCCCATACCACCGCCCATATAGGCACTCCAGAGCCCCATTTTTTTATTAATTTGCTCAGGTAATGTAATTTGACGGATCAATGCAGGCGCACTTGTCGTCACTAATAGAAACCCAAAACCCTCAATAACTCTTAAGAAAAGTAATGCACTTACGCTTTGGCTTATACTGCCCAAAATACTTGCACTCGTCAGCAGCATTAATCCTGTAACAATACAACGGCGTAACCCCAATTTTTCTACATAACTACCAAAAAGTAAGGCAAAACACATGCCTGCACCTTGTACCAAGGACAACAGTAAACCTGCTTGAAAAAAGCTAATCTGTAATTCTTGTTGTAAAACAGGTACAACTGGCGGTAATTTTCCAATATGCATTGCAGCAATAAAGCCTGCAAAAATAATCCATATATCCTTAGAGCGACCGAACATTTACACAATCTTTTCACATGATTTTTACACTATATATGAAAAAAGCACTGTAATTTTAAATTTTTCTTGGTTGAAAATTTTGTGCCATGACTTTCTTAAGAGAAAGAAAGGAATAATACATCCCTAAACTTAAATACTTAAACTCAAAGATTTTTTTTGTCGTTTGTGCGCATACATTTTTTGATCTGCACATTCAATCAGTTGGTTAAGTTCAGCTGCATCCACAGGGTAAAATGCCAAGCCAACACTCGCACCAATGGTTAATTTAATATTTTCAAACACAAAGGGTAAGCCACATACTTGTGCAACCCGATTCATCACAGATGTTGCTAATTCTTGATCGGCAACTGAACTTAAAATCACAGCAAACTCATCTCCGCCTAGACGGGCAACCAAGTCATTTTGACGAGTATTATTGACAATTCTACGGGCAATTTCTTTGAGAGCCTCATCGCCAAGCCGATGTCCATATTGATCATTAATTGGTTTTAACCCATCCATATCAATCATTAAAATGCCCAAAACTTTACCTGCTTGTTTCGCTTTCTCAACTCCTTGTCGCAAGCAATCTAGGAATAATGCACGATTGGCAAGCCCTGTTAAATGATCTTGTGTCGCAAGTTTATAAAGTTCTTGCTCACCAAAACGAGTAGCGTGATACATGGCTGCTGCAATCAATTCAGACATAAGCCCTAATAAATTCATATCACTTTCTTGAAAAGCATCAACCCGTTCTGAATAGATTTTCAATACGCCGATAGGTTCGCCTGCATGAATCAAAGGTACAACTGCCATGGAACGTAACCCGACACGGCGACATGCTTCACGGTCTACGCGAACATCATGTTCACTGTCCTGACAATACAGCGTTTTATTTTGTTCAATGCACAACCCTGACAGACTATTATGCATGCCTAAACGTAAGCCCAAAAACTGATCTGCACCATTCGACACTGCTCGATAAACCATATCACCATCTTCAGCAAGCTCAACAATCGCACCTTTGGCTTGTGTCATATCTTGAACTTGCTCAGCAACAAGTGTCATTACCGCATTAAGGTCTAAACCCAATTTAGCAATGGCAGTTTGGGTTTGAATCACGGTCATTAATTGTTGCGAGCTTGGTTGCGTAGACATAGATCATCCTAAATACATCTGATCGATTTAAAATTAAAATCTAAAAATGAGTTCGATTTCATGTGATATTTTAAAATGGTTATTGTTTAAAGTATATCCACTTTTTAACTATTATCACGGTTAGAGATTAAATAACCCAAATATCGCAGGTAAAGTCATTCTTAATACTACAACTCTAAATCTAGTCAAATATTATTAAATTTTTTAAAATAGTTATTTTAAACAAAAACAAATTCATAATAAAAAGCCCTCTCCGTTTTAAAGGAAAAGGCTTTTTATTGAATATTTAAGCACTGTAATATTGATGACGTTTTTGTGCAAATTTATCTAGTTGTTTTAAAAATCCTTCAAAATAGCTCTTTTCCATCTCTTCAATACGATAACCTGCATACAAAGTACGGCGTAATCCTGTTTTTCCAACGCAGTGCAAACGTCGTGATGTTACCCACCCCTTCTGCTCATATTCATTAACTACCCAATCAGGCAATGCAGCAATTCCTCGCCCACTTGCAACCAATTGAATCAGCATTTGCGTCAAATCGGTTGTACGAATATGTTTCGGTTGAATGTTCGCAGGAAGAAAAAGTTTCGCCATAATATCTAGACGATGTTTATCGACAGGATATGTAATGAGGGTTTCTTCTGCAAGTTCTTGTACGGTAATTTGTTCAGCACGTACCAAAGGATGGGTATTTGACAAAACCAAACGTGATTCATATTCAAAAATTGGAAAATATTCAATACCTTTTAAGGCAATAGGATCTGCGGTAATGAGTAAATCAAACTCACCGTTTTGTAATAATTCATGCGGGTTTGCCTCAAAACCTGAAGCAAAATCGAGATCTACATCAGGATATTGATGGCGATATTGATTCAACAATGGCATCAACCAATCAAAACAACTATGACATTCTGATGAAAAAATAATACGTCCCGTTTGCCCATGCACAATCCGAGTAATATCTGATTGTGTAATATGAATTTGTGGCAAAACATCATCAGCAAGTTTCAATAAACGTTGTCCAACATTGGAAAATGTTACAGGACGTGAACGGCGATTGACCACCTCTACTCCATACCAATGATCTAACTCTTTGAGTTGATGAGAAATTGCTGATGGCGTTAAGCATAGATCATTGGCAGCAGCAACAAGTGAGCCATGCTCACGTAAGGCAGTTAAGGTTTTAAGGTGACGAATTTCTAGCATGAGCGAGGGAGTCCATAAAGCAAAGCTTTATCTGAGTAAAAATTCAAAGCAATACTTTGAATGTCTCGATGAAGTAAAATATTTCAAGTGAATTATCGAACTAAGTCTTCAGTGAGATCCAATTAACTAAACAACAAAGTAAATAATATTCAGTATGACATGAATTTAATGAACAAAATTACAGGTGAACATTTTTCAACAATTTCATAAAATACATGAATAATTTTTATCTAAAAGTCAAAACAATAATATATGAAAATATTTTGAATCAAGAATTAGATATGACAGCGATTTTCTTTAAAGATAAAAACATTGATATCTACAATACTTTTTAAAGATTCATAAAGAGAACTCAACCATCAAAATATTGCATCTAAAAAAATTTCATTTAAATCATCACCTTGTTCAATTTATTAATTTTTCCCAATAATGTGCTTATTTGGCGAAATTTCTTGCCATACATTTAAAAATTTCACTTCATAAAATCAATAAAACCTTTTTTGATTAATTATTGGCTTAAACAAATACCAATATAGAATTAATGCTTTCATTATTTTACAAAAGCTAATCAGGTAATTTATAACCACAATTAGGACAAAAACAAAATTTGCTTTTCTCCTTTAAAAGTTCTTTTTCTTTACGTTCATTGATCAGTTGTAAAACAATTTCTTTAGTCTGATCAACAGATAGGCCAACATCTTTACGAATTTGATCAATCTTTTGTGAATCATCAATAATATCGATTTCACAATTTAATAATAAATCACGAAAGCGTATTTCCAATTGTTGTTTACGTTGCTCTAACTCACTCGCTAAACCACTTGCCAGAATACCTGCAGGTAAAGCGGCTAAACCAACCCCAAGAATAGTAATTAGCGCACCTAAAAATCGCCCCGCAGGTGTAATGGGTGTCACATCGCCATATCCAACTGTGGTCAATGTCACCACAGCCCACCACATAGACGCAGGAATCGAGCTAAAAACTTCAGGTTGTGCCCGACTTTCAACCACGTAAATACCTGCTGCCGCCATCACAATCATAATACCAAGAATAAAAATAACCGCTTGAAATGAACCTTTTTCACGCTCAATGACACGCAACAAAATTTGTAGGGACACAAAATAACGAGTGAGCTTTAACAAGCGTAATAGACGCAGTGTTCTTAAGAATCGTAAATCTATTTGTACAAAGAAATTGATATATGCGGGTAAAATAGCCAGTAAATCAATAATCGCGGCTCCACTCGTGATATATTTCCAGCGTTGATGCCATTCCGAATCGAATGGATCTTTCTCGACCACACTCCAAAAACGTAAGATATATTCCACTGTAAAAATCAGGATAGAAATATTTTCAAAAATATCAAAATACCATTGATAATCTTTATAAATTTGATTAACTGACTCAAGTAAGACCGCAATGACATTACCAATGATCAAACCAATCAACGCATAGTTGATACAACGACTAAATAGCGTTTCATTTTCTTCATCATGTAGATTGTCATAAACAAATTTACGGAGGGTATACCAAACGGTCAATCTCATGTGCCATGCTTTATTTTTTCTAAGCCATTATGTTAATCGGCACACGAGTAAAAGACAAATTTACCCACGGTAAATGAATGTTTATTTCTAATGCAGTTTTAAACCGCATATTGCGCTCAAAATACAAACAGTCATTTTTTATTCATAAATAAAATTTCATTATTCCATAAAAAATAATTATAGTTATAGCGTTTAAATTTTGCCGTTTTATTGTAATTCGACTAATGCCAACGACAAGTACATTTACACCTTTTTATCTTTTTGCAAAATACATGGATTATTGATGTCTACTCAACAGCAAAGCCAACTTAAACACGGGCTAAGCAATCGACATATTCAGCTGATTGCCTTAGGTGGTTCTATTGGTACTGGGCTCTTTCTCGGTATTTCACAAACCATTAAACTTGCTGGCCCATCTGTAATTCTAGGTTATGCCATTGCAGGTCTTATTGCCTTTTTCATGATGCGTCAATTGGGTGAAATGGTCGTAGAAGAACCTGTGAGTGGTTCTTTTAGTTATTTCGCCTATAAATTTTGGAGCCCATTTGCAGGCTTTATGTCAGGTTGGAATTATTGGGTACTCAATGTTTTGGTGTGTATGGCTGAACTGAGTGCAATTGGTTTATATGTACAGTATTGGTGGCCTGAAATTCCAACATGGGTTTCTGCCTTAGGCTTTTTTATTTTTATCAATATCATTAACTTGATGCATGTAAAAGTCTTTGGGGAAATGGAATTTGCCTTTTCCATCATCAAAATTTTAGCCATTATCGGTATGATTGGTTTTGGCGCATACTTACTCGCAAGTGGTCATGCAGGAGAAACAGCTTCTGTGAGTAATTTGTGGGCTTTGGGTGGCTTTTTCCCTCATGGCTTATCAGGCTTAGTCATGGCAATGGCAATTATCATGTTCTCTTTTGGTGGCATTGAATTGGTTGGTATTGCTGCAGCAGAAACCAAAAATCCAACGCAAACCATTCCTAAAGCTGTTAATCAAATTGTTTACCGTGTTTTGCTATTTTATATTTTGACTATTTTTATATTATTGTCACTGTTTCCATGGAACCAAATTGCTGAAGGCGGTAGCCCCTTTGTCTTAATTTTTGATTCTTTGGGCAGCCAAGGCGTAGCAACTGTACTCAATTTTGTAGTACTCACTGCAGCAATTTCTGTTTATAACGGTACGAGTTATGGCACAAGTCGCATGTTGCTCGGACTTTCAGAGCAAGGCAATGCGCCAAAATTTTTAAGTAAAATCAATAAGCGTGGTATTCCTTATACGGCTATTTTAGTCTCAGCATTGGTTACTGCAATTTGTGTATTATTAAATTATTTATTTCCAGACAAAGCTTTCAAATTGCTCATGAGCCTTGTCGTTTCTGCCATTGTGATCAATTGGATGGTGTTATCACTGACTCATTTGAAATTTAAAAAGCGCATGATTCAATTACAAAAAATGACGCTTTTTCCAAGCCTCATGTACCCTCTGAGTAATTATATCTGCGTTATTTTTATGCTCGGTATTCTTTGTATTATGTGGATGACGCCCGATATGCGTATTGCAGTTTTGCTGATTCCACTCTGGATTTCATGTTTAAGTTTAGCCTATTGGTTAAAACAAAAAAGAGTGAAATCTTAATATTAAATGATTGAATTGCAATACTATATTGCATGCTAATCGGCAAAGTCTTGAAAATAAAATTGAGGTACACAATGCATCTTGAGTGGCACCCTTCCGCTAAAGATGCATTGCATACAATCAAAGCCAATCTCCCAAATGCCTTTGATTGAATAGGATTATTTTAATACGCTGCACTATAGAATGTTTCCCGAATTTAGGTTTAATCTTTCTATTTTTCAGAATAAAATTTCATTTTTTCAATCATTTTTGAAAATATTTTTTGTGACAAGCGATATGAATGACAACCGATACTCTCTAGACAAAATTGACCGAAAAATTTTATCGGCACTTCACAAAGATGGTCGTTTGACCATTGCACAACTTGCAGATTTGGTAGGTTTATCATCCTCACCGTGTTGGACACGAGTTAAACGCCTTGAAAATTTAAAAATTATTGAAGGTTATTCAGCAAATATTAATCCCAAAGCGATTGGTATCGATGAGTTATTTTTCATTGAAATTACGCTTGAACGTCATGATGATGAAATTTTAGAAGATTTTAGTGATGCTTTAGCCAATATGCCCGAAGTCGTAGAAGCACACCTAGTCACAGGTGATTATGATTATTTGGTTAAAGTTGCTGTGAAAAATGCAGAGCATTATGAGCGATTCTTACGTAAAAATTTATATTCAATGAAAGGAATTCGCCATACTCGGACTATCTTTGCATTAAGACCACTTAAAATAGCCAATAGTGCTGACTTAATGATGATTGAGTAATTCTATAATGTAGATCAAGACCATATACTTATCAATTGGTCTTGATCTACCATAAACGGCTAATCAATAAACCCATATTTTTTAAGTTTTTTCTCAGAAAAATATTCACGAATAACCAATGTTGTAATCACAATAATAACTACAAGTATTCCCGCTGTTAAAGTAAGCTTAGCAAAAACTTCCACACTGAGTAATTTAAACAATAATTGTGCAATCGAAAAACAACGCCCATAAATTAAAATATTTAATGCACTAAAGATACCGTATTCCACTTATTTCGCTCTAAAATTACAATATAAGCTTCGTGTTTCCAAAAAATGAATAGATGTAGGATATCTTTTCCATAGTCTTTATTTCCCAATCTTCGGTAGCATTTTAATTTAAAAAAATTGTAAATTTTATTGAATCAACTTTTCAAGAACCTAATAACAATAAGCAAAGAATACTTTCTTGATAAATAATTACTTATATTCTTTTATATTTAAACTTCTATATTATTAATGTTAATTATTTCATAAATTTATTTTTACTATTCATATTTATAACCAATATTAAAAGAATATATTCCGTGATAAATACTCCAATTTATGCTTTAATACTCTTAGTATGAGATGAGCCTCTACAGTATGTGCCCTAGATGCACATACGACTAGCCCCTGAAAATGGGGCTTTTTAATGTCTATCTTTAGATTATTTACATCATCATTCCAAAAATAAGATTAAAAAAAGCACCTTGAGGTGCTTTTTAATTTTTAGGATAAAATTAGAACTATTAGCTCAAAATACCAATTGAAAATTGAATGACAAAAGCATTCACAATATCTACGAAAAATGCCCCAGTCAGTGGAATAATCAAAAAGGCCTTATGTGATGCACCATAAGTATTGGTTACTGCTTGAATATTAGCAATCGCAGTTGGTGTCGCCCCTAAGTTAACGCCACATTGCCCTGCACAAAGTACAGCTGCATCGTAATTTTTACCCATAATGCGAAAAGTCACAAAGTACAAATAGAGTGCCAAAAATATCGTCTGAACAATTAAAATAATAACTAAAGGCCCTGCTAAATCTGCCAACAGCCATAATTGTAATGACATTAATGCCATGGCTAAAAACAGCGCTAGTGAGGCATTACCAAAGACATCAATACAACGCTCAAAGACCTGAACCTTCAAACCATGTTCTAAAATATTACGTAAAATTACACCACACATTAGTGCCCAAACAAACGTGGGTAATTCAAACCACTGTCCTTTAGCCAGTGCTGTCATGAAGTAAGCAAAGCTGATACAGATGGCGAACATCCCCATAGTTTTTACCGCATCATCGGCTGTAATTAAGCGGGTCTTTTCTGGATACTCGAACGGCGCTGTTTGTGATGCAGGTGGAGCTTCTTTTCGACCTATTTCAGGGGAAAGCTCTTCCGCCAATTTGTAGCGACGTATTAGGAATTTTGCCACTGGCCCACCCATCATACCGCCAATGACTAAACCAAATGTAGCACTCGCCATACCTAAGGCAATAGCCCCTTGTACGCCATGTTCCTGCTCAAAAACCGTTCCCCATGCTCCCGCTGTGCCGTGCCCACCTGTTAAAGTAATAGAACCTGTAATTAAACCCATCAAAGGATCCAAACCTAAAGCTTTAGCAAGACTTATACCGACTACATTTTGCAGCAAGACAAAAATCACCACGCAAACCAAAAATATAAGTAGTGATTTACCTCCTTCTTTGAGTTTAACCAAGCTTGCACTTAAACCTACAGAGGTAAAAAACATCAGCATAAATATTTGCTGAATTTTAGTGTCAAAATTAACCGTAACATTAAAACTTTTGAATAATAAGTAGGTAATTAAAGCCGCAACTAAGCCACCTGCAACAGGTTCAGGAATATTGTATTTCTTCAGGATGCTAACTTTGTTGACAAATATATAACCAACAAGGAGTACTGCAACGGCAGCAACTATGGTCATGAAGGCATCGAATTGATAATTCATACGATATCCAATAAGTCTTATTTATCTAATTTTAAACGGATTAGTACGTTATGGACAGGACTTTATTTTCCACTTTGATATTTTACTTATACCAATATAATTATTTATAAAAACTACACAAAGGAAAAATATCGAAAATTAGACCAAAATCTTGATCTAATTTATTAAAATCATGGGCAATGTCTATAATTTAGCTTTATGCATTAAAAATTCTATAGTTAGATATTGCGATAAAGTAAAAATATTTGAGTATTTAATATAAAAATTAACGATATAGAGTCTGAATAAAAAATTACTTAGAATCTATATCATACACCCAGTTTCTAGCTTGCTGATCTGTAGTAGTTTCACAAACATAATAATTGTCATCTCTTAAATCAGGATGAAAAATTTCCAATTTTCGATACGTCACTTGCTTTGAGCTTTCTACACATTCAAATTTCTCACCTTGATCTTTCAAAGCTGAACCATTCAGAAAGCCACCAATACATAAAAATCGAGTTTGTTTTGCCATTTGCTACGTCAACTTTTTCAATCATTCTTCAATGAGGGGATTAAACGATGGATTGATTCACCTGTAAATATTAGCTTTTATAATATGGATCTTTCTGCCAAATCACTTCATCAAAATTAAGCTGAAAAAATAATTAACCCATTAAGTGATACTTTTTTAAATAGTTTAGCATTTACATACAGGATGGCTCTATTACTTAGGCTATTATAAGTGGCTAGACCTAGACATTGATTTATCTAAATAGATTATATAATCCTGAAAGATATATTCACAATTAACCTTTATATCGAGACTATTCGAATTTGACGATATAAAAATAAATTTTATTTCTTTCATATTATTTATATCAGCATTAGCACATCTGAAGTCATGTTCGTTATCATCATATTCAATAATAAAATTTAAACTTTCATCAAAGTATGAAGCAATATTATATAAATGCTCATTTAACAATATGCACTTTAAAATTTCCTCAGAATCGGGAAGTACAGTTACAAGATCTATAGAAATTTTTTCTCTGAAAAATTCAATAAGAAATTTTCTATTTTTTAAATTAACCTCAATCATTAAATCTTTATCACAATGCCATTTACCTGAAATACGCTTTAAATATGAATAAGCTAAATCATAATCATAACCACATTTAATAGATGTCTTAATTGAATGTAAAATATAGCTATTCATTTTTTTTACAAAGGAACTTTCCCCAAATCCTTTATCACAATTCAAATATACCGCCAACAATGATTCAGATATAATATTTTTAGAATCAATACAAAAAGGCATATGCTCAAAAAAATTATATTTTCTAACATATATGGCATAATTCTTATATTCAGAATCAAAAGTCTCAGAGTAATATGTATTAATAGCCAAAATTTGTGTCAACTTAAAATCTAATGTCGCACGTAAAATATGTAATTTTTACATTATTAAAATCAGAAATTTTTTCTTTATTCTGATCAACCATTTTTAAAACTTGATATAACATCCTAAAATAATGTCCAATTTCACTATTATTTGCATGAATATTTTTTTTTGCTTTCTTCTAATGTTTTTTCAATTGTAAATTCACTTACCTGATTTATATCTTTTAATATTTTATTTTTCACTTCTTCATTAATTTTATATTTAATATTCTCTAGTGTTTCTAGCATTAAAAAAAATTTATTATCAAAATTATCCTGATCTGATTTTTTTCTTTCAAAGTTTAGGGTTTTAGCTAAAAAAACCAAACTACCAGCAGTAAGAATTATACCTAAAGTACCACTTAAAAAGCTACCTAGATAACCATAATTTACAATAGTTTGATCTTTATCAGTAATACTAATTGATGGAATTATTGAAGTAAAATACATTACCCCAATTAAAAATACCACCAATATGATTGGAACTATATAAGCATAAAAACTAATACTTAAAATAATTTTAATGTCTCGAATATTCATAATCACAAAACTTACATATCATGTAGTATCAAAAAATAAGGGCTGATTTCTCAGCCCTCATTTTATACCGCTTATTGCTTAATTAACAAAGAATTAAGTTAACTGAGCAGCAGCAATTTTCTTGGTATCAATATCTTTAGCAGCATCTGTATACTCGCCCATCTTGTCGAAGCTTAAGTATTGGTAGATGTCAGCAGACATGCTGTCAATTTGAGCAGCATATTCTTGATATTCTGCAGGTGTTGGTAATTTACCAAGTACCGCAGCAACAGAAGCAAGTTCAGCAGACGCTAAATAAACATTAGCACCTTGACCTAAACGGTTCGGGAAGTTACGCGTAGAAGTCGAAACACAAGTTGTGTTCGGTGCTACACGTGCTTGGTTACCCATACACAATGAACAACCTGGCATTTCAGTACGCGCGCCAGCTTTACCATAAATGTTATAGAAACCTTCTTCCATCAATTGGTGTTCATCCATACGAGTTGGAGGAGCAATCCAAAGACGAGTGTTCAACACGCCGCCAGGAACTTTCTCTAACAACTTACCAGTAGCACGGAAGTGACCAATGTTTGTCATACATGAACCAACGAATACTTCGTCAATTTTCACGCCTTGAACGTCAGATAACAATTTTGCATCATCTGGATCGTTTGGACAGCAAAGAACTGGTTCAGTAATTGTCGCAAGGTCAATTTCATATACTTTCGTATATTCAGCGTCAGCATCAGCTTTAAGAAGTGATGGATTAGCCAACCATTTTTCCATGTTTTCAACACGGCGCGCCATCGTACGAGCATCGCCATAACCTTGAGAAATCATCCACTTCAACATTGTGATGTTAGATTTCAAGTATTCAGCAACTTTCTCTTCAGAAAGCGTGATTGAACAACCAGCAGCTGAACGTTCAGCAGAAGCATCAGAAAGTTCGAATGCTTGCTCAACAGTCAGGTCATTTTCCATTTCTGTTAAGTCGATCTCAAGGATACGACCAGAGAAGATGTTTTTCTTACCTTTCTTCTCTACAGTTAAATCACCTTGTTGAATCGCAACATAAGGAATTGCATGTACAAGGTCACGTAGTGTGATACCAGGCTGCATTTTACCTTTGAATTTCACAAGAATAGATTCAGGCATATCAAGTGGCATAACACCAGTTGCTGCAGCAAATGCTACAAGACCAGAACCCGCTGGGAATGAAATACCAATTGGGAAACGAGTATGTGAGTCACCGCCTGTACCAACAGTATCCGGCATTAACATACGGTTTAACCAAGAGTGGATAATACCGTCGCCTGGGCGTAAAGATACACCACCACGATTCATGATGAAATCAGGAAGCGTGTGTTGCATTTGAACGTCAACTGGTTTTGGATATGCAGCTGTGTGACAGAAAGATTGCATAACTAGATCAGCAGAGAAACCTAGGCAAGCTAAGTCTTTCAATTCGTCACGTGTCATTGGACCAGTTGTATCTTGCGAACCAACAGTCGTCATCTTAGGTTCACAGTAAGTACCTGGAAGTACACCTTGACCTTCTGGAAGACCACAAGCGCGACCAACCATTTTCTGTGCTTGAGTAAAGCCTTTGCCTGTTGCAGCAGGTTGAACTGGCGCACGGAACAAAGTAGAAACTGGAAGACCTAAAGCTTCACGCGCTTTAGTCGTTAAACCACGACCAACGATCAAGTTGATACGACCACCCGCACGAACTTCATCAAGAAGAACTGGCGTTTTCAATTCAGCTTCAGCAATCACAGCACCGTTTTTAGATGCAGTTACTTTAGCAGCAGCATGATCAATATTTAGAACGATTTCGTCGCCCATGTTCATGTTTGCAACATCAATTTCGATTGGCAATGCGCCAGCATCTTCCATTGTGTTGAAGAAAATCGGAGCGATTTTAGAACCTAAGCAATAACCACCGTCTTTTTTGTTCGGGATGTGCGCAATGTCATCACCAAAGAACCAAAGAACTGAGTTCGTTGCAGATTTACGGCTTGAACCTGTACCAACAACATCACCAACATAAGCAACTTGGTTGCCTTGTGCAATAAGTGCTTTAATTTGGTTAAGTGGACCAACTTCACCAGGAACTTCTGGATTAATACCATCACGTTCATTTTTCAACATTGCATTTGCGTGCAATGGAATATCTGGACGGCTCCAAGCGTCTTGTGCAGGTGACAAGTCGTCTGTGTTTGTTTCGCCAGTTACTTTGAAAACTGTAAGTTTAATTTCTTCTGGAACATCTTTACGAGTCGTGAACCATTCAGCATCTGCCCAAGACTGCATAACAGCTTGTGCATTGGCATTGCCCGCTTTTGCTTTATCTGCAACGTCATGGAATGCATCAAATACTAGAAGCGTTTTTTTCAATGCTTCTGCAGCTAAACCAGAAAGCTCTGCATCATCAAGTAATTCAACTAAAGGTGCAACGTTATAACCACCAAGCATAGTACCTAGTAAGTAAACCGCACGTTCTTTAGAAACTAATGGTGAAGTTGCTTCGCCTTTAGCAACGGCTGTTAAGAAAGCAGCTTTTACGTATGCAGCTTGGTCAACACCTGCTGGAATACGATTTTCAAGTAAATCGACTAAGAATGCTTCTTCGCCTGCTGGTGGATTTTTTAACAACTCTACCAAGTCAGCAGTTTGAGCATCGTCAAGTGGCTTCGGTGGGACTCCGAGTGCGGCACGTTCAGCAACGTGTTGGCGGTAAGCTTCTAGCACGGTTTATTCCTCTTTTTTAAAAAATTGCCTCTGAATTCCAGCTTGTCAAAAGCTTCACAGGCAATATGGACAGTCAAATTTTACTAAAAATCAAGCCAAAAGTTAATGCAAAGATCGTGTTAATTCGTGATGACCATTATTTTATAAATAAATACTCATCTGATTGTCATATTAAACAACATATCCATTGAAATAACTTTTCATTTGATGCCGAAATTCACTATTTTTCAGCATTTTTGAAAAATAGATGTTTAATTCGCCTTATTTTGTCAAAAGTTTTCTATTTATAAAAAATAGATTTATTTTTACATTACTTTTGACTTGATTGAGCAACAAAAAAAGCAACTCATGTTGCCTTTTTTATCTGTAAAAGTACATTACACCTTAGTGTACAGTGGTTTTAGCTAAATAGCTTTTAAGTTGATCACGACATCCTTCAAATTTGATTTGAATTTCATCTTGATGTTGCATGGCATGATCAGCACAGGAAAATGTGATATTAACTTGAAATAATTTGGCTTGCTCATCAATAACATTTTGAAATACGACTTGATCACCAAGGCTAAGTACATAATGACTGCCACCAACGATCGCAACACCCTGTTCGTCTTCTAGCAATAAATCTGCATTGTGTAAGTATGCGACTACTTTCATCTCCACCACTCCTTTGCAAACATCTATTTTAATATTTTATATATGCTTTTCTCTTTTTATGCTAATCAATTTTTCTGACAATACATGTTTATAATTCACACTTATAAGATATAAAAAAAACCGTTCCTTAGAACGGTTTGTAATCGGGCATCTTTTTCGGATCATGTGGTGTATTTACACATTGCTCATAAGCTTCTTTTTTAAATCGTGCCTGAACTGCATCTTTATCTGCTTTTAATTCAGCATCAGGTAAAGCATAGATCTTTTCAAGATATTCCAAAACAAAACCTTTAGTCGTAGCATCTGTCACTTTGTTTGCATAGTCTATTGCTTGTTGTTTGGTAATGCCATTTTGACGATCGAGCGCAATCGTTCGTGCAGCATTTCCAATACTTGTGCAGTAACCTTGCCAAATTTCTTCAGGGGTTGCAGGTTTCTTTTCGGCACAACCTGACATCAATAGTGCAGCACTTATGCTCAAGATCACTAAACTTTTCATTACATTCTCCTGTTGCGACATATCATACTGAAAAAACTTTCTAAAAGGGATATTTTCCAAATTTTCATCGATTGATTGCTTTTTCATACGCATGAAAAAGCTCGAAGCACTTAAGGTTATCGAGCTTTTATCAAATTTAGAAACGCCAATGGTAGAACACGTCTATGGCTTTTTCGAGTGATTGACTTGCTTCAAGATACAAACGTTGATTCATTTGATAACGTAAGGTTAATTTATTAACAGGGGTAAATACCCCAACACCATAACGAATATATAAGTCAGGTGTAATATAGCCCGTCAAACTGACTTGTGTGTCATCTCCAGTACCTTGTGCGTCAAGTGCCAAGCCACTTAAACCAAAAGTCTGACCAATTTGATTGGTAAAGGCGCGTGTACCTCCTAAACCTAAACTAATTCCTGCCGCTGCAATGGTATTATTAACATCGGACTTAAAGCCATCGGCATTGCTTAATCCACTCGATCCTTCATTAATTCGCCCTGTAATCAAGGCATTCATTGCTTCTTGATCCGATAAGCCTGCATCATTATAAACTTGAATATTTGGGCTCACTGCTGTGCCTGTAACACGAACCCCTACAGTACTACCCTGAATCACTTTGGTTGCATCTACATCGAGCGTTGGATTGGACAATGCTCCATTAAAACGCGCAATTGCACGATTCAAATCTAGTCGCTGACCATAAGCTTCAATGGTCACTTTACGTCCTACACCAATCGCCCCATTGGCACGCATTGCTGTTTCAAGCCCTCGTTGGGTCAAATACACACGCCCAAGTAGTGGAATACGACTATTAAAGCCCTGAAAAGTAACCTTATCACCTAATTTCACATCGACATCAGCACGAATATCCCAAGGCTGTGCTGCTTTGAGTAAGGCAAGTTGATCTTGACCTTCACGAACGATACGAGCATCTGGACTCACATTAATCACTGTTGCACTCGCCTCAGGCATTGAAATGAGCGCAGCAGGAATTGTTACATTTCCTTTGACAGTTAAGCGTTTACTTAATGGCAATACATCTACAGACAACTCAGTATCAACCAAAGCGGTCACTAATGAAGCCTGTTGAATCACTAACTTATCGCCTTTTAATGTCAATTGAATATGTGGATCATTTTTCCAATTTATACCGCCCGTTAACGTCCCTACACCACGACCACTGTTAAATGCACCATTAATTGTTGCAACATCTTGGCGAATCGAAGAATAGACTTGAATATTGGTTAGGTTTACAGGCAGTGAAATCATGCTGATACTGCCATTTTTCAGACGCATTTCCCCATCAAATAATGGTTTGCTTAATGTGCCTGAAATTTTACCCGCAAGTGCCAACGTCCCGTCCATTTTACGGACATCAGCAATAAACGGTTTTAATATTTTCAACTGCACATCATTAAATGCCACTTCACCACGCATTGGTTTTGCATCGGTATAAGGATCAATAATGACATTGGCATAGCCTGTACCAATATTGGGTGCTTTCAAATCCACACGCATTTGCAAGCCACTCGGTATACTTTTCGCAATAATACTTGCCTCATCATAGCTAAGTGTTGAAGCAGCATCATCAGGATCGTCAGCAGCAACACCAATGACGCCACTTTTCGTGACCATTTTGACATCAATTTTAGGACGCGTACCTTGTGCCCAAGAGGCTTTAGCATAACCATTGAGCTTGCCTGTCATAGCTAAGCCTTCTGGCATAAATGCACCAAAGTCTTTCAAATCGAGATTTTTGGTTAAGAATGACACATTGCCTTTAGTTTGACTCGCACGAATGGGTTGATCAAAACACAATTGGCTTTGTTGACTCGACCAACAGTGCTGTCCAACATATAGTTCTTTATTTGCAGTGGTATAAATAATTGGTGCATTTTGATCTTGTATAAGATGTACACGCACAGAGTCAAACTCACCTTTTTGAACTTGCCCGAGCCAATCATTTTGTGCATTAAAACCACCCGCCATTTGCACATAAAATTTTGAATAGTAGTTCCAACCTTGTAATTGGATTAGATGTGCTTTTCGTGTTCCCGATAACGTCAATGCGGCATATTGAATTTCACGACCACCACTTCGTAAAGTATCCATTTGCGCAACCATTTTTGCTGGCGTCGTCATTGATGTTGGTAATTCACCTTTTAAACTCAGTTTTTTGATACTCAAACTATTTTGATAACCAAAATTATCTATGGCAAGATTTGCCGTTGCACTCAAACTTGGTTTGGCTTTTATATTTAAATAACCATGTGCTGTACCACGTAAACCTGGATATAACTCATATAGAGCTGGTGCATTGATATTTAAGCGTAAGTTTTGGGCATTCCCAGTCGCTTGAAGCTGATTATTAGCATAAGCAAGTAATAAGTTATTGGCTTCAAACTGTGTCGGAACAAAACCATTTTGATCACTATTTAAAATGACAGCCAAATTACCACGTCCACGCAAAGGCTTATTATTGATCATACCTGCAACATTGAGCTGTTCAATGTTGATTTTCTTGATTTGATCACTCCATATACCTTGCGTTTTTACATTACCAGAGACTTCACCACGAACGGATGAAACAAAATATTGTGGTTTAAAGTGTATCAATGAAGCATTAATATTCCAGCCAAAACCATTGGCAATTTGCACCATTCCACTCGCAACCACTTTACCTGCGGCACCATCGTGTTGCAGGTTTTCAATATTGAGCAACTCAGGTGTACCTGAAACCTTAAATTTCAATACGCCATTGCCCTGTGGGAATTGACTCGTATTTAATGCACCATCGTATTTCACAGCAAAACTTTTAAAACCACCGCCTGCTTTTTCGTTATTAAAGATAAGGGCAGCTGTACTTGTTCCTGTCAGTTTCAATGTTTCAGCTTTGGCTTGATTGACCATTTTGCCTGTTAAATCAATCGACTGAAATTGAATAATTTGCTGATTTGGCACAGCATAACCATTGGCTTTAACTTGACCATTCAATGAATTGATTGGTGCTGCACTTGCAATACTTTGCGGATTAAAGTTTTGTGCGTTTAATAATGCATTCCATTTTAGTTGACGTTTTTCATCAGGTAGCTCAATCACGGCATTACCCGTTAAACGACCTTGATCTGCCTGATAGCTAAACTCAGGAATGTGTAAATTATTATCTTTTAAATCTAACTTCGCTTGATATTGTCCCGCAGGCAATGTCGCTTGCTCATGCTTACCAATGGTTGTTGCAACTTGAATGTTCTGCTGTCCTTCAACCAATGCCAATTTTACATTGCCCGAGTCACTACTTAGCCATCCAATATAAGGCATCGCCCGATCAATATTTTTCCACTGAACATCCATCAATATTGGCTGTGCTTTTTTCGCTTTTTCTTCAGCCTGTGTAAGGTTTAAATTCCAAGTTTCAAACTTGTCAAAATCAACATTTGCACCTATTTGCATACCTTCTTTTAATGCACCTTTCGAGGCAATATTGGCATCTAATGATGGTGGTAAAAAGTCTCGAATCGCTTGTGGAATAATTTTATCTTTCGGACTAATACGATCTAAACGCCCTTTAAGATCCCAATGCACATGATCTTCCCAACTCACCATACCTGCTAAATTAATCGCACCACCCATCAATTGACCATTTAGATTGGTAATATTCAATTGATTTAATAAATCGGTACTCATTGCAGCCGTATATTGACCTTGTGGAACATTTTTTCCACTAATATCCGTTTGCACATCTAAATTGAGCTGTTCAATATTACCATTAAATGTCGCAGTGCCTTTTTTAGACATTAATTCTTGATCTAATAACAAGGGCCAGTGATAGTCTTTGAAAATCAATCCACCTTTCATTGGCACATGTGTACGCATGGGATGAACCACTGCCCAACCAGTCAGCATATCGGGTGTTTTTGTCGCAATACCCGCTTTAATCGTATCTAAAGTACCGCGAGCATCGACATAAATATCTTCAACATTTAAGCTTTTCAGTGATGGTAATTTTACAATTGCTCTCGCATTAATTGGATATTTACCTGAAAAATCCATTGAACCTGTTGCATTTCGTACAGATAAATAACCCATATCTGTTTTTGCATTTTCAAAGGTTAATTGGGTTCCTGCCCACAATGCTTCATGCAATTCAATATCATTAAAATCGACTTTAACACCTGATGATGTTGCAATCTGCAAATGATCAACCGTTGCATCATCAATACGTAATACAAAAGGTAATTTAATTGGAGTAAATTTGAAGGGTTCATCCGATGGTGGCGATTTCATAATAATTCGGAGATTATTGACATCACCGTGGCTTAAATGAATTTCTTTATTCACAATAGCACGCCAACCAAGTGATACGTCAGCCCGATCAATTTTGATATCGACAGGTTTTAAACTCACAATAATATTTTTTAAAATAATTCCCTTGAGTAAATTCCCACTTTCATATTGATACTGAATAATACTTTGTTTCGATAAAACACGATCAAGTAAAAAACGACTTCCTTTGTCCGTTGAAAACATCAGCGTCAAAGTCCCGACTAAAATCAACAACAAAACACCAATCCACACTAGAGAACGGCGTAACATACTACGCTTCTGCTTAGGCGTCATTTTAGGTTCTTCCTGTGGTGTGTTAGGTTCTTGCTGTTCAATTTCAGCCATAATATTTCAGTAATCCTGTCTTATTGTTAAGTTTTAAAATTAAAGTTGCGGACCAATAAAGAAGTGTAAACGTATTGGATGCCCTTCATCTGAAAGACCTGATGCCACATCTAAACGTATTGGTCCAATCGGGGATTTCCAACGAATTCCTAAACCTAAACTATATTCAACATCATTATTAAATTTTTGGTCAAAAGCATTACCAAAGTCAGTAAAGATAGCTGCACGCCATCCGTCTTTAAACTGATAGTTATATTCCAATGAGCCTACAGCTAGACCTTGTCCACCGACTTTATAGCCAAACTCTTCAGGTGATAAACTCTTATAATCAAAACCACGTAGACTTTGATCTCCACCAGCAAAGTAACGTAAATTATACGGTACTTTTTCAAAATCATCGGCAAAGATGTAGCCTAACTGTGTTCCACCAATCAGTTGATGTACATCGTTTTGACCAAAGCTATAAAGTGCTTTCCATGTCGCATCGACAATCGCCATATTAGTATCGGTCAGTAATTTGTCACTACCCAACTGAACTTTATAAGTCTGTTTAAAACCCTGCGTTGGGTTTAGACGATTGTCACTATTGGTTTTACTGACTTGATAACCAACCAATAAAGATTGTTGCTCAGGCTTTGCGCCAGGAATGACAAACGCATCGGGTAAATCTGCTTCATTCGTAATATCACCTTCTTGCGTGATACGATCTAAACGATAGCGCATTCCAAAAATATGTTGCCACTCTTTTCTTGAACCTTTAATAATACGGTCTGCACCAAAAACGGCTGACTCAATGAGAAGGTTTAAATTATTCCCGACTTCATCTCGTTCTTCTCGTTCATAACCACCAACAATGCTAACGTAGTCATTGAGTGGATGGTTATAAGGAATGTTGTATTTCCCATCAAATGCCTGTCGAATTTGTGAAAGCTCCATATTGGCATCAAATGAATGTCCACGATTGTTCACAATTGCACGTCTATACTGACTACGTAAACGGACACCCGTATCCGTTCCATAACCTACACCTGCCTCTAGGTTATTCAACTTATCTGCATTTAGCGTGACGATGACAGGAATCTTTTGATCGATACGTGCTTGTTGTTGTAAGCGTTCAGTTTCAGCTTCCTTATCTTGTTGTTGTGTTTGTTGCATACGCGCAGCAGGCAATTGCTCTTCAGGCGTCGTTCCTGCAAAAGTTTGCTCATCAACTAGATTTTGTGTTACTTCTTCGCTAGATGTAGTAGCTACTTTCTTACCACTATCTGCCATCAACGCACCTTCACTGATTTTTCGCTCATCAACAAGCGCTTGTAAATCAGGAGGTAATTCTAATGGTTTTTGAATTGGATCAGGTCTAACAGCATCAACCAAGGTATAGTTAAAATAACGCGTATTGGTCAAGTTATTTGACAAAGTATTGACACGCCAAGCCGTATAATCTGCACCATCTTTCCAAGGGGCAAGTTTTTCTAAAATATCCAAATCTACGGGCAATGGCTTGCTTGGATCGCTCATGCGAAACTCAACTTCACCAATTTTATAACGATTGCCTGTTTCATATTTCAAATTTATATCGGCTTTATTTTGTGGCTGTAAAACTTTAAGATCATGTAAACGCCAATAACTGTCAAAGAAACCATTGTTGGTTGCAGCTTCAACAATTCGTGCCTTAGTATTTTCATATAAACCGTGATTGAGAATATCACCAGGCTCTTGATCAGGTAAAACACGGATTACTTGTAATTGTGGTAAATTTTCACCTGCTCCACTAAATTCAATATTCTGCTCGCCAATAAGCACAGGATCATTACGAGTAACAGTGACTTTTAACTTATTATCACTTTGTTTTTTAAACTTAAATTGAGCATTATAATAGCCAACAGCTTGTGCTGCCTGATTAGCAAGCGTACGCAACTGTGGTACAGATGAATTAAAGTCTGAAAATGCCTCTACCGTAAAAACGGATAATTTAGCTTTAATGTTGGCAGCCAAAGGAACGGTTGCTCCCTCAACCTCGACATGAATTTTTTCCATCACAACTGTGTTATCTTTTTTAGGCCCAATCTTCTTTACAATACGTTGAAATACATTGAGCTTTTGTGTGTCTTCTTCAACTACCTCTTGATTATAGTCTATAAAAGTTCGTCCCGATTCATTTTCAGACACTTGAATTTGACTATCTGCACGAATATCTTGAATCAATGAATCAACATTAATTGGCGCTTGTCCAATATCAATCAGCTCTTGTTGAGTCGGATCAGCAATAATCATCTCTGGCTGCTTGCTCATACCATGACGGAAATTCAATGCTTCCGTTTTAGCTTCTTCTGCAACTTGATTGATTTCGGCAGCAAATGCAGGATCAATCTGACTAGCAGGTAATTCTTCTAAATCATCAAATGTAATTGGCTTAAAACCCTGATCACTATTTGGATTTTTTTGTTGCTGCTGCAACATTAGTAAACTATCAATTTCCGCAGCTTGCTGTGTCTGATCTTCAGCTTGCGTTAATTTCTCATCAATTAACGCAATCTTGCTTGCAGGCAATCCTTGTTGTTGAGCGGCATCTTCAAGTTGTTGCGAAAATTGAGAATTTTTTAACCCTAAACTTGAATCATTTAAATTTGGCAGTGGAATGATTTTTTCTACAGTCGCACCACTCGTTGATGCAACATCAACAGTCGTATCCTGTTTTACATCTACAGATAAATCTTGTGCATAAACATTAGGTACAACAAATGCACTTAAAAAAATACTGTTCAATAAGAGTTTATTGATATCATTTGTGCTAAAGATGCTATACATGCAATGCGCAAGAACGGATTTTTTAAATTTAATTTTTGCTGGCATACCAGGCTCTATAGCAGAGAAATTTAATCTATGAAGAAACATATATCAGAAAATATCGAAAGCATACACACTATATTCATGGATGCTAGGTTCGATCCCCTGTGTTATGCACTGTAAGTTCAAGTTTTTACTGATTTAACAGTATAGTTGAACACAAAAAGTATGATACATGATTTTTCTTTAGAGTTACTATTTCATCACATTTCTTAATAAAACTAATCGAAGTCAATTGACCATGGATAAAAATCAACACATTCTGAGTACACGGCGCTTTCTTCCGATGTTTCTTACTCAGTTTTTCGGTGCTTTGAATGATAATGTCTTTAAACAGTCATTATTGTTGGTCATTACCTACGGATGGATTCAGCACAGTGGCAACGTGAGCACCATGAATAATTTGGCTGCTTTATTGTTTATTTTGCCCTATTTTATTTTTTCAGCAACCGCAGGACAAATTGCCGATAAATATGAGCGTTCATCTTTAGTTCGTAAAATTAAAGTGCTTGAAATCATCATTATGTTGATTGCAACAGTTGGTTTTTTATTGGGTAATATTTTTATCTTATTGTTTGCATTATTTTTAATGGGTACACATAGTACTTTTTTCGGTCCCATTAAATACGCTATTTTACCCGATATATTAAAACCACAAGAGTTGATGTCGGGTAATGCATTGTTCCAATCGGGTACATCTATCGCTATTCTAATTGGGATGATTTTAGGTGGGGCTGTGATTTCCTCATCACAAGGCAATTTATGGTGGATCAGTCTAACAGTCACCATGATTGCGGTGATTGGTTACATCTGTAGTACCTTCGTTTTAAAACAAAATGTTACTGAAAATGATATAGAAATTGATTGGAACTTTTTCCGCACGAGCATTCAAACTATTCATTATGCGAAAAGCCTTCCTTTGGTTTTTTTGGTTTTACTCGGCAACTCTTGGTATTGGTTTTATGGTGCAACCTACTTAACCCAAATTCCACAACTGACACAACAAAATTTACATGCATCCGAAAATGTCGTAAGTCTACTCCTTACTCTGTTTTCAGTCGGCATTGGAGTCGGATCATTATTATGTCGAAAAGTTGGTGGTAATGAAGTCAATATTCGCATGGTGCCTTTTGGTGCAATAGGTTTAACTGTATTTGCTTTGTATTTAGCAGCAAGTTTAGCCTTTGTTCCTGAACGTACAGGTGAGCTAATGAATATTGCTCAAATGTTCACATCAGGTTTCGCTTATTATCATGTGATGATTGCTGTGACTTTACTCGGAATCAGTGGCGGTTTTTATATTGTTCCTCTATATGCGATGATGCAAGCCTATGCACCACGTAGCCACCGTGCACGTGTCGTTGCTGCCAATAACATCTTTAATGCGATTTTCATGGTCAGTTCAGCAATTTTTTCAATTATTATCTTAAGTATTCTGAAAATTGATATTAAAATTCTATTTTGTATTACGGCAATTCTCAGTGCCATTTTCAGTTTTTGGTTATTGGCTCGTTTAAAACCGCTTGCAGCCACCACTCAAGTTTCCTTGGAGGACTAATATGCGTCAATATACAGGCATCGACAAACTCATCAACTCCTTTGATCAAGCATTACGCAGTCTTGTTCCTGGTGCAACCTCTGCACAGCGTAGCAATCCATCTGAAGGTACGACTACACAACTTGCAGTCAGTGAAGCTCGCCATGTTGCAGGGCTAATGCGTGTCAATCATAGTGGTGAAGTTTGCGCACAAGCTTTATATCACGGTCAAGCACTCACGGCGAAACTACCTAAAGTACGTCAGGAAATGGAATTTGCAGCCATTGAAGAACAAGATCATTTGGCTTGGTGTGAAGACCGCTTAAAAGAATTGGACAGTCATACCAGTTTATTTAATCCTGTTTGGTATGGCCTATCTTTTGGTATGGGTGCTTTAGCAGGTATTGCTGGTGATAAATATAGTCTAGGTTTTGTCGCAGAAACTGAACGCCAAGTAAGCCTCCACCTACAACAACATATTAGTGAACTTCCTCCACAAGATGAACGTTCTCGTAAAATTTTAGTACAAATGAATGAAGATGAATTGCATCATCGTGATACGGCTTTAAATGCAGGTGGTGTCGATTTACCAGCACCAGTGAAAATTACGATGACGGCTATTTCTAAATTAATGACAAAGACGAGTTATTTTATTTAAAAAAATTTCTTATCTGGATTCCTAAAAAGCTCACAAATGTGAGCTTTTTATTTAATCTAAAAAATCTACATTTAGTCCCCTCTAAATTTAAAGATAATTCAACTTAAAATTAAAAGATTTTAGAATATAAAAATTAATGATTCAAAATATTAATTATAAAATTTAAATTACTTTAATTTATTATTTTAGTTAATTCTTATTAAAAACTATAAAAAATTAATATGTATAATTCAGAACATTACATTAAAAATAAAAAATCATTATTCAGCCAACATTATTTTTTAGACATTATATGAAGCTCAAATTGAGTTAAACAAGGAATGAGAGTTTCTTCCTTATCGAGCACATTTCCTTATAAGTTTTGGGGATATCAATAAATATGTAATCCTCTTAAACTCTCCTAAATATCTATATAAAAATTAATAATATTCATGCTCAGAAAGATGCACATTATCGGTCGTGATTTATTCATAAACTAAAGGCTTTAAACTTAGACCAAACTCAAAAAATTACTCAAACATTAGAATTTCTCTGGTCAGAAAAATGAGTACTAAATAAAAGACTAAGTTATAAATTAATTTCATTATTGAGTAATCAACCTGAAATAATTAAATATATTATTATTGAAATCATTAAAGCGACTGGAAATGTAATTTTTACAGTTTTAAAAAATATTACAGATTCTATTACCTTCAATCCACCCTCAAAATTTTATAGGCAATTTCATTAAGTCACGAAATAGGTCATACAATGATTGAGAATCAAAATTGATTTTTAACAATATGTTTATTAGATTAAGAGAGGGATTTCTAAAAACATTATTAATGAATATTTCATTAATTTTTCTTATTTCATGGATAAGCTAAAAATAATTTAAAATAACATTTAAAACAATCATTAGCTTTTACTTAGTAACATCTTCTTTCGTTATTTAAATAAATATTAATTTTAAATTTAGAATAATAAAAGAAGATTTTTTACTTTTAAAATAGCTAAGGCTGTCCTAATAATAAATGGGCACTATTCGGTGCAAGCTTAGCACTTTGAACTGGGAGTAAAGATGGATTTAATGAATATTTCATTCCGTCAAACTTTAACATAACCTGTCCATGCTTTCGGCTATACACCAACAATTGCTTCCATTCATTGTGTAAATATGTTGTGGAATAAACAGGTGTATCGACCAATGTCGTTTTACTGATAAATTCAAATTGTTGATTTGGCAGCCCTTTAAAAATCAACATGGTACAACCACCTGAACCACACCAATCTTGCCCTTTCAAAAGAACAATTGCATCCTCTTTTCCATCATTATTCAAATCATCAAATGCCACATCAAATAAAGCTTGATCTTGCGTGTAATTATATATTTTTTGTTTTAACTGCTGATCTCGTTGCTGCAATGTCTGATTTTCAACTGTCACACTTGGTTGCTGTACTGGTTTTTTAGGCAAATGATGACATGCACTCAACGCAAGTACACAGCTAAATACCGCAAATGACTTTAAATACATAGCAAGCAACCCTCTAATTTTTTTAATTTATAAAACAATGATTGGAAATTGATGTTTTTCATGTTTGAAAAAATCTATTGACCATAAATCTAACATCGGAATTTTTACATCCAACGCCAAAGGTAATTTTTTGGGATTAAATTGCATATGATTAAGATCACCACCCCACGCAATAAGATCAATATCTAAAGCAATTTGATGCGATGGACGTACACGCCCCGATTCTATTTCGAGCTGTTTTAACAAGACCGTTAAAGCATCAACTGACAAGGTACTTTTTAGTAAACAGGCAGCATTCCAATAATCCTCACCCACACCATCACGACACGGAATTAAATAAATTGGAGAAAATTGCACAGAACCCAAATTTTGGATTTGGCTAAAAACATGCTGAAAATGATATTGAGGATTTAAATTACTCGCCAATGCTAGGGCGAAAATCGTTTCGGTGGCGTTCAAGACGAATTCCTACAGAATTTGCTTGCGCGATAATGGCAGGCTTCCGGATTGTAATCATAATCGATTCAATGCTTGGAAAGGTAGAAAAAAGCGCATCAAGTACTAGCTTTGCCGCATGTTCGATCAATTTTGGGGCGGCATCAACAATCACTTTTGCTGAAATTTCACATATTTCTGCATAATTTAGCGTATCGTCAAGTTCATCTGAAGTTGATGCATTTTCAAGTGATGTATTGATGGTCAGATCAAGCATTAGTGGTTGAATAATTTGTCGTTCCCAATTAAAACATCCCACTACAGTTTCAACTTTTAAACCTTCAATGATAATTGCGTCCATAAACATTCCTTTGAATCCCCCTAATAAATCCCCCCTTTTGATAATGGGGGAGTTCCCCCACTTTTACATATATATTGAAGAGCTCCTCCCTTTATTAAAAGGAGGTTGAGGGGGATTATTTATTTAATCAAAAATACGATATCAATGTTTCAATAATGATGCAGGATCAAGTGATTGAACCATTTGAATACGTTGATCTGCATAGATATCGGTATACGGTGCAAGCACTCGCATAAATCGATCAAAATACAACATTTGTTTGAAAAGTAATGCAAAATCTCGTGGGAATCGAATACCGTGACGTTCACCAACGCCGACCATATCCATCATAATATCATTCAAATCAGCAGGATTAGACGACAAAATCTGTTGTGGATCTGCCATTAAAACACCACTAAACAAGCGTTCTAAATCAGCAGCAAGTACAGCAGTATCAATTTTAGTACTGGTCATGCCCATTTTCAGCATATTTTCAGCCATCAATGGATAATCAGTCTTTTGTAAAGCATCCATAAATGCCATACAGGCTTGCCAAACTTCAGGTTTGAGCTGACCGACAATACCAAAATCAATAAATCCAATACGACCATCATCAAGTAACATCAGATTACCGGCATGTAAATCGGCATGAAAAGATTTACACAACATTAGGCTACCGAACCATGTATTCATGGCTGTAACCAAGACTTGTGAAGGATCTTTTGCTACTTTTTTTACGACTTCAAAATCGGTTAATGGCACGCCATACAAACGTTGCATAGTCAAAATACGACGCGTTGAATATTGATGATAAACTTTCGGAGCAGTTGCCGCAGTATTTTGAGAAACTTGTAAATACTCAACAAAATCATCGAGATTATTAGCTTCTTCAATAAAATCTACTTCACGTACCATACGTGTTTTAATCTCATCGACAATATCCGCCAAAGATGCAAATTTTACTTTTGGCACAGCACGTTCAAGCACTTTGGTCGCCCAATGTAAAACATTCAAATCGGTATATAAAATCGTTTCCACGCCAGGCTTCTGTACCTTAATGACAACATCTTCACCCGATACCAACTTTGCTGCATGCACCTGTGCGATAGATGCAGATGCCAATGGTTTTTCATCAATCGATGCAAAAATTTCTGACAAATTGCGTCCAGCAAATTCTGAAGCTAGAACTTCTTCAACATAACTAAATGGCAATGATGGCGTTTGATCTAAACAGCCTTGAAATTCCTCAACATATTCACGAGGAAAGAGGGATGGCGTACTCGCAATAAATTGTCCAAGTTTAATATATGTTGAACCAAGTGATTCAAATGTTTCACGCATCAACTTGGCATTGCTTGGTTTTTCTGTGGCGTAGCGAATACCTGCCTTTGCAGCAATCACCGCAGTTTCACCCACACGGGCAACTGAACGGAGTCCATCTAGGAAAATATTATTTTTCATAAGATCTGACTTTAAATAAATTGCTTCGAGTGTAACAAATTAAAATGCTTTTGCGGATTGTCTTGCCTGACAGTTTGTACATTCCACATCTTTTTCAAAGGCTAAAATACGTTGTTTCATGCTTAAACCTTCCCAAAGTAACATTTTTTGCTTCAATGGCGTTGTACCGAGCCCTAAATACAACAGCGCATGATGCGCTTGTAAACTTGCCATTACATTTGGCGTGGTTGCAAGCACACCCGAATCTGCACAACGCAAAGCTTCATTTGCATGTTGCTCTTTGGGAAATAGACATTCATAACATGCTGAATCACCTTCCACCATAAACAATTGACCTTCAAAACCAATTGCAGATGCACTAATTAAGGCTACATTACGTTGCGTACACACACTATTGACCAAATAACGGGTACTAAAATTATCACAACCATCAAGGACTAAATCTTGCTGTGCAATGAGTGCATCTGCATTTTCAGCATTGAACTGTGCAACATGACTGTCTATTTCAATATAAGCATTGATCTGTTTTAAACGCTTCGCCAAAACTTCGGCTTTATAAAAACCAATATCTTGGCTGGTAAAAGCAATCTGTCGCTGTAAATTACTAATTTCCACCGTATCTGAATCAATTAAGGTAATTTTACCTACACCTGCACGTGCTAAAAGCTCCGCAGTCGTACAACCAATGCCTCCACAACCCACAATCAAAACATTAGCAAGTTTTAACCGTTCTTGTGCTTCAAGATCCCAACCCTCCAATAAAATCTGACGTGCATAAAGGTGCATTTCAGCTTCACTGAGTTCCAATGCTTGATCAAATGAGTCCATTACGTTTCGAGCCTATATCGGGTAGAAGATGTAAGGCATCTAGCTTATCTAAAAATTTGCTGAAATGTGATAGCTATAAAAAATCATTTTGAATAATGCTTAAAGAATAGCAACTTATTCTGCATTAAAACATCGAAACAAAATTACAAAAACATTCCATTGTAATTACAATATTTTTTAAAGGAAAGCCCAACATGATTTAAAATCGTGTTGGGTGAGTAAAATAATTCTTTCAATCAGTTATAAAATCAGCACTAACTAACTTTTTGTAGCTTTTGCATTAATTCAACTTCTTGTTGTTTGAGTAAATTACGTTGAATTTTGCCACTTGATGTTTTAGGTAAACTTTGCACAAATTCAATTTCTCTTGGATATGAATGTTTCGACAACCGTGAACGTACATATTCTTGTAGTTTTAAGCCCAATGCTTCATTACCCTCATAATGAGGTTTAAGTACCACAAAGGCTTTGACCAATTCAGTTCGCTCAGGATCTGGTTTACCAATTACTGCAGATTCAAGAACTTCAGTGCATTCAAGTAATGTGCTTTCAACATCAAAAGGACCAACACGATAACCCGAAGTTGTAATTACATCATCAGCACGACCAATAAAATCAACACCACCAAACTCATTTAAACGAACAGTATCACCTGTTAAATAGTAGTCACCCACAAAAGATTTACGATTGTTACCACCATAGCCCTTAAACCAAGTTAAAGGTGACTGTGCAAAGTCGATGGCTAAAGTACCAATACCCCCACTCTCAACTTCTTGATGATGTTGATCAAGCACTGCAAAACGATGTCCCGGATTGGCAAAGCCTGCTGAGCCTACTTTAATGGGATGTTCGAGTGCGTGATGATTTCCTATCACCATGCCAAGTTCAGTTTGTCCATATTGATCATAAATATTAACCTCTAAATCATGCTTGAACCAATGGATGACTTCTGGAGTTAAAGGCTCGCCTGCACTACTTACTACACGTAAATGTGATTGAATCGCTTGATCAAATTGCTCTTTAAATCCAAAAAACATACGAAATGCAGTCGGTGAACCAGTCAAATTACTGACTTTATATTTTTTGATTACTTGCACGGCGTTATCTACGCTAAATGCACGTTCATCCATAATAATGCTATGACCTAAAGCCAATGGTCCTGCAATACCGTAGTACAAACCATATGCCCAACCAGGGTCGGCTAGATTCCAAAAAGAATCTTCTTCACGCAAATCTACTGCATGATGCATATATTCCTTAAACGCCAACACTGCTTTTAAAGGTACAGGCACCGATTTAGCCAAACCTGTTGTGCCTGAAGTAAACATCATCAGAAAGTCATCTTCAAAACTCAGCTTTTCAGATGAGAAATGAGTAGAATATTTAGCAATTTCCGTCCAAAAATCTGCATCTTTAGATACTTTTCCTTGCGCATGAATGGTTAAAATTTCTGTATTTTCAATTTCATTCAGTTTTGTGCGTTGTTCGCTATTGGTCACAATCAGACGTGTTCCCGCAGTTTCAATCCGATGCTCAATGGCTTTCGATTCAAAAGCAGTAAATAAAGGCTGATAAATCGCACCAATACGCCATGTTGCTAAAATTGTAATCAGCAATTCAGGCGTACGTGGTAATAAACCTGCAATACAATCTCCTGTTGTAATGCCAATCGATTGAAAATAATGTGCAAGTTGAGCTGACGCTTCGGCAAGTTGATCAAAAGTCCATCGTTCCGACTCACCTTGTTTCCCTTCCCAAATCAGCGCTACTTTATTTTGCCCCACATAGCGACCGCAACACTCTTCATAAGCATTGATTGATTGAGGATGGCCAACCAATTGCTCTTGAATCAATTGCTCATAATTAAAAGTTTGATACGCCTGTTCTAATGTTTTCATCACGCTTCCTTTATTCGTGTATACAAATCTTCATGATTTGTAGATCCATGTATCGATAAATATTCTTTTAAAACTGTTTCATTTTGAAACTGTTTATTTCTATGTATATCTATAGATAACCACGATTAGAATATGCGCACAATTTCCAAACACCTCAAACGATATGCAGTTTTTGGATAAGATCTATCATTTTGTTTTATATTAAATATTTAAAAAAATAAAAAAGTCAGTGTATTTAACACTGACTTTTTCCAATCGATAAAAATTTCACATTAAAGTAATTTATCCTGCAATGACTTCACGTGCAATCACCAAACGCTGAATATCTGATGCACCTTCATAAATTTGGCTAACACGTACATCACGGTAAATACGCTCTACAGGAAAATCTGAAACATAGCCATAACCGCCATGAATTTGAATCGCATCTGAACAAACTTTTTCTGCAATTTCAGAAGCAAATAATTTCGCCATTGAGGCTTCTTTTAAACATGGCAAACCTGCATCTTTTAAGCTTGCCGCATGAAAAATCAATTGGCGTGCAGCTTCAATTTGTGTTGCCATATCGGCTAAACGAAATGCTACAGCTTGATGCTGTACAAGTTCGACACCAAAAGCTTTACGATCATTAGCATATTCAACCGCTGCTTCTAAAGCGGCACGTGCCATTCCTACACATTGTGATGCAATCCCAATCCGTCCTGATTCTAAATTTGACAATGCAATTTTATAACCTTCACCTTCTTTTCCGAGCAAGTGATCCACAGGAATACGGCAATTTTCTAAAACAATGGTAGCCGTATCTGAACAATGTTGCCCCATTTTCTCTTCAATACGAGAAACAATAAAACCTTTAGTTTGCGTCGGCACAAGGAAACAAGAAATACCTTTTTTACCTGCAGCTTTATCTGTGACTGCAAATACAATGGCAATTTGGGCATATTTTCCTGATGTAATGAATTGTTTCGTGCCATTCAATACCCATTCATCGCCTACACGTTCAGCTTTACACTGCAATGCCCCTGCATCTGAACCCGCTTGAGGCTCAGTTAAACAGAAGCAACCAAGCCACTCACCTGTCGCCAATTTGCTCAAATACTGTTCTTTCTGTGCTTGCGTACCATATTTTTGCGTAATGCCGCATGGCAATGAATTTTGTACACTGACAATGGTTGAAATTGCACCATCACCCGCAGCAATTTCTTCAATCGCCAAAACTAACGAAATATAATCAAGCCCTGCTCCACCCCATTCAGGTGCAACAGTCATCCCTAATGCACCTAATCCACCTAAAGCCTTTAATTCTTCAGCAGGAAAACGATGGGTTTTATCACGCTCTGCTGCTGTAGGCTTAAGCTGATTTTGCGAATAATTACGCATCATGTCCTGAATCATTTTTTGTTCTTCATTTAAAATCATGTTGATTCCCTTCTCTTACTGCTTGGATCATGACTATTCAAGCTGACCCTATCGATATTTCACTGTGCTTTGCTTTTAGTCACAATAATGCTCAGTTTTTAAATTTATATTTTCAATATTCACAAATTTTAGGCAATGAAAAGCCTAGCCTTAAACTAATCAAATTCAATTTAAGGGTGTTTTTTATGCAAAATGATTTATTAAAAATATTTGAGGTAAATGAGCGAACTTCAAAATTCGCTCATCTTTAATAATTTTGAATAAAACTAAACGATTAAATAGTACGGATAAGTTTGATTAACGTGGTTGCATACGAATTGCACCATCTAAACGGATCACTTCACCATTTAAATAGCCATTTTCAAAAATCTGACCGACCAACTGTGCAAATTCAGTTGGCTTTGCTAAACGCGGTGGAAATGGCACCATAGCACCCAAAGCATCTTGTACATTTTGCGGTAGTGCTTTTAACATCGGTGTTTCCATAATTCCTGGTGCAATAGTCATCACACGAATTGCATGCTGAGAAAGCTCACGTGCCAAAGGTAAAGTCATTGCAACTACCGCACCTTTCGAAGCTGAATACGCCGTTTGACCAATTTGACCATCAAATGCTGCAACAGATGCAGTATTGACAATAACACCCCGATCTTCTTCGCCATTTTTCAACTCATAACGTGACATCACATCTGCCGCAAAACGTAGCATGTTAAATGTCCCTGATACATTAATATTCAAAACCTTTTGAAATGCATCTAGAGCATGAATACCATTTTTACCCAAAACTTTAGCCGAAGGGCCAATACCTGCACAATTGACTAAGCCATTGAGTTGACCTTCATCTTTTTCGAGCTGTTGAAAAAATTGTTGTACTGCAGTTTCATCGGTAACATCTAGTTTTACAAATTTTGATGCTATACCCAATTCTTGTTCTAAGGCTTGACCAAGCTCTTGATTCATATCGACCATGATGACTTTTTTTGCGCCGCGTTCAACCAAGAAACTTGCAGTTGCTGCACCTAAACCTGATGCACCACCTGTCACAACAACGACTTTCCCTTCAATTTTCATATTCTATCCTTTTCATTTTTTTCAGGTATCGCATTAACGATACAAAATTTGCATATCACGCAGAGTAATCGTAAGTCTAATTGAGTACAATTTCCAAAAGTTGCATCATGTATGATGTTTTTGGACAATGGATGCCCAACAAAATAATGGATAACACGCTGAAGAATCAACCGTTACAGTACAGCAAAGGAACGATTTCCGTCAGCTTGGTGCATGAAGCATTGCAGGAAGCAAAAAATCAGGGCATCACTCTTGATCCTATACTCGATCAAGCAGGCATTGCATCTGAGATTCTTCATTCTCCCCTTGCTCGTGTTTCAGTCGAAGCCTATGCGCAACTTTGGACTGAACTTGCCAATGCCATGAATGATGAGTTTTTTGGTATGGACCGTCATCATATGCGTAGAGGAAGTTATAAATTACTCTCAGAAATGGTCATGCATGCCGATCAGTTACATACGGCTTTACGACAAATTTTACAATTTTTAAATGCAATTTTAGATGATTTTCAAAGCACGCTCTTTACCGAAGAAAACTACGCTTATATCGTGATTTATGACACAGATCAGCCCAAGCGAATGTTTAGCTATGCGACATATTTAATGCTCATTCACGGACTGATGTGTTGGCTGACAGGACAACGTATTACGCTCAATCGTATCGAACTTAAATGCAATGCACCTCAAGATGATCAAGACTATAAAGTCCGTTTTTGTGAAAATATTGGCTATTTAGCAGATGAAAATTATATTCAATTTGATGCGAGTTGGCTCAAAACACCAATTAAACAAGACCATTCTACATGGCAAAAATTTATTCAAAATACACCACAAAATTTATTGGTTCGCTTTAAAAACCCGCATGCGTTAAGCTCAATCATTCGTAAGCATTTAATGCAAAAACATCCTTCAGAATGGCTTGAACTCAATGAATTAACTCATTTTTTAAACATTTCGGAAGCAACAATTCAAAGACGTTTAAAAAGTGAAGGCTTCAGTTATCAACAACTTAAAAATGAAATTCGGAGAGATACCGCTATTGAATTGCTCAGTCGCAGTGATAAAACCTTGCAACAGATTAGTGATGATTTATATTTTCAAGACCCGAGTGCATTTCACCGTGCATTTAAAAAGTGGACAGGTGTAAGTCCTGGCAGTTATCGCCATGAAAATATTACATTAGATGGGCAGGAGTAACTAGTCTCTATTCAATATGAAAAAAAACAATGTAAAACTCTGCTTGAAAAAATTGCATACCACTCATCTATTTCTACTTGCAGTAGAGTGATTTATCGTTTATTTTTCACTCATATTTTGAGTTATTTTTAAACTCTACTCTCCCACCCTGTTAAACAGCTAGGTTATTGCCATGCTTAAAATGATTAATGTACTTGACGCAAGTCTTGTGCAAAATTTTACTCATTCATTTTCCAACCACGTTGAAGATCTTGATGAGCAAATGCGCCAAGGGATTCTCAGCAGTTCAGATATCGAACTTAAAAAAGTCATCGCCAATTTTATGGATCAAAATAATCCAATCGATTTAGCCGATGCTTTAGATATCAATCAACAATGCCTCGAAGAAATTCAAACAGGCTTGGCATTAAAAAAACAGAATATTGCAGAAACAGCTAAAATTGTTGCACTCTGTTTAGCCCTTGAAACAGATGGTCTAAATCAACTAAATATTGCAGATAGCATCGCGGATACCTATCTTTAAAAGCTTTAAAAGTTAATTATTTGCTGAACTCTATAAAATTCAGTATTTTACTATTTAAACATGATATTAATAAGCAAAAAACCGAGCAAATCAATTTGCTCGGTTTTTTATTCTTATATTTAACATTTAACGCTTAAATGATCTGTAATAGGTCATTTATGCATGACATGCTAAGGTTACTCGATCATTACCACCGTAATCTTTCACAGTACGAATGTCTTTAAAGCCATATTTTTTAAATAACTGTTGTACGGCATCCGCCTGATCATAACCATGTTCAAGCGCAATCCAACCATTTACTGTTAAGTGCTTTTGACCTTGCTGAATAATCAACTCAATATCAGCCAAACCATGATTTTCAGCTACTAAAGCACGTCTTGGTTCAGTCTCCAAATCTTTCATGTGCACATCATCAGCATCAATATATGGTGGATTAGACACGATCACATCGAAATATTGATTACGATTCAAAGCATTCAACCAACTACCACAGGCAAATTTGACATGATTTAAATCATGTTGCTCAGCATTAAACTGTGCAACTTCGAGCGTTGGCTCATAAATATCAGTTGCAGTAATATCCCAATCAGGACGTTCAATTGCCAAAGACAATGCAATTGCACCCGTCCCTGTACCTAAGTCGACAATGCGGGCATCTTCAGGCAAATCTAAATGCAACACCGTTTCAACCAAAACTTCCGTATCTGGACGAGGCACGAGCGTATCTTTAGTGACTTTTAAATCAAGTGTCCAAAATGGCTGTGAACCTGTTACATAGGCTAAAGGTTCACCTGCTTCAATACGTTTCAAAGCATCAACATAGCTTTGCTCTTGTTCAGCAGTCAATACTTGCTCTTTTTTCATCACCAAATCAAATGAATCAATTTTAGTGATATGTTCGAGCAACCATGCATTTTCTTGGCGTTCGTAGCTTTCAGGTTCACCACGTAAGGCTAAAGCCTGTGCAATGTTCATTAGCCACCATTCTGCTGTGCAAGCATCGCCAACTGATCTGCTTGATATTCACGGTGTAAACTGTCTAAAAGTTCAGTTAAATCGCCTTCCATTACGGCATCCAACTTATATAACGTTAAATTGATACGATGATCCGTCATACGACCTTGTGGGTAGTTATAAGTACGAATACGTTCTGAGCGATCACCTGAACCGACTAAATCACGGCGCATTTCCGATGTTGCGGCATCAGCAGCAGCACGTTTTGCATTTTCCAAACGTGACACAAGTAATGCCATCGCTTTGGCTTTATTCTTATGCTGTGAACGCTCGTCCTGACACTCTACTACTGTTCCTGTTGGAAGGTGGGTAATACGTACCGCTGAATCGGTTTTGTTAATGTGCTGACCGCCCGCACCTGATGCGCGGTAAGTATCAATACGTAATTCTGATGAATTAATTTCAACCGTGGTATCGACATCAATTTCAGGTAAAATTGCTACCGTACATGCAGAAGTATGCACACGACCTTGTGATTCTGTCGCAGGCACACGTTGTACACGATGCGCACCACTTTCAAACTTCAAACGACCGTACACACCATCGCCATTAATTAGGCAAATAATTTCTTTATAACCACCGTGTTCGCCTTCATTTTCGGACAGTACTTCAATACGCCAACCTTGTGATTCGGCGTATTTGCTGTACATACGGTATAAATCACCCGAGAAAATAGCAGCTTCATCACCGCCTGTTCCTGCACGGATTTCCAAATATGCAGAGTTGGCATCATTTGGATCTTTTGGAATCATCAAGACATTCAGATCGGCTTCAAGGCTTTCAATTAAAGCTTTATTCTCTTTAATTTCCTCAATCGCCATTTCCTTAAAGTCAGGATCAGAAAGCATCGCTTCAGCCGTGACGATATCTTCTTCTGCCTGTTTATACTTTTTCCAAACATCTGTAATTTCTGTTAAATCTTTATGTTCACGAGATAAATTGCGAAAACGCTTATTATCAGAAATGACTTCGATATCTGCCAATAAGGCTTCTAATTCTTCATGTCGATCACACAGTTGATCTAATCGTAAACGTAACGATTCTTTCATTTAAATCTATTCTCAAGCTCGTCTTTACTTTTTAGAGCCAATATAAAATCAATAAAATAAAGCTTCTATCAATATTATCGGGTGATACATCACATTTGATGCAGCATACTCAAATTAAGTAAAGAATTCTAAAATTGCGCTTAGTTTAACGATTCTGCCTCTTAATTGACATATCTATTCGCTGACTTCTACTACTACACTTGATCGTTTCATCTATATGTATTTTTATAAAAATTAAGTTTTTATTTTTTTGTGACATATTTCACAAAATTTTCAATCATTTGTTTTCTAAATAGACAATATTAATACAAAGCATACACTCCGATACCAAACGCTATAACTCTAGTATTTCATCTCCACATTCAAAGCCCTTGTCTTTGGTACATTGCTTACATCAAATATTAAATGAAAGACATTAGTCCCTAACAGGACATGGAGTGAATGATGAATCTTAATGCAATGTTACTTGGTACTGCACTTGCAGTTTCTTCAGTATTTACGGTTAGTGCGCATGCAGATAATTCGACACGTATTGCAGCAACTTCTGCATTGGGCAGCGTTGCTGGAACAGCAATTGGTAAACAAATGGGCGGCAACACAGGTGCAATGATCGGTTCTGCGCTTGGCGGTGCTGGTGGTGCTGCTGTTGCAACCAATAAACGTGACCGTACAGCAGCCGCAGTCGGTGGTGGTTTAGGCGGTGTCGGTGGTTATACTGTCGGAAAAAATATGGGCGGTTCAACAGGTGGTTATATTGGTTCTGCATTAGGTGCAGCGGGTGGCTCAGTTTTAGGTAAAAAAGTATCTGAAGATCGCCACTACGATGACCGCAAATATAGTAAAAAGCACAACAAAAAGTATTATAAAAAGCACCGTCATTAATTTAATGTGCGGTGAGAAAAAGCCCTCAATCGATATCGATTGAGGGCTTTTTTATGTATTCGTACCCTTTAATTTATCCTTTGAACCACTTTCTTTAGTTTCAATATTGCACAGATTAAAACAAGAATACGAACATAATTATGGAGAAATTAATAAGAGTGGATACAAAGCATTTACTATTCACATCATGTTGCATACATGAGCATTCACAATCAAAGTGAAGTATTTCGTTACATTAAACTCAAGACAAAATATTAGAGAAGCTTCTCAAGGAGTTGACCATGAAAATTACAGCAATGATCGGCGCAGCGGTAATCGCTACAAGCTTAATAACCACTGCACATGCAGGTAATAGTACAAATACTGCATTAACTTCAGCCTTAGGTGGTGTGGTTGGTGCGGCAATTGGTCAGCAAATGGGTGGCTCAACTGGTGCAATGATCGGTTCAGCGATTGGTGGTGCAGCTGCTTCTGCAAACCGCAAAGATCGTACAGGTGCCGCAATTGGCGCAGCACTCGGTGGCGCTGGTGGCTATACTGTAGGTCGGAATGTATCTGGATCGACAGGTGGCTATATTGGCTCTGCGCTTGGTGCGGCAGGTGGGGCTTCTTTAGGTAAAAAAGTCTCTGAAGATCGTCGTTATGATGACCGTTATGACCGTAACTATAACGGCAACTACAATGATCGTTATGATCGCAGATCATCAGGCTATCGTAACTCAAATTATCGTTATAATGATCGTAATTATCGCCATGACAATGGTCATCACTACGGTCAGTACAAAAATAAAAATTGGCGTGATTAACTTACTCACTCAACTCAAAAGCACCTTCGGGTGTTTTTTTACGCCTGATAAAAATTACAAAATCTATTTTGCAATGATCAATATTTAATACACACAAATATCGAAAATAAGCGATATACTTCCACCCCCATATATCGTATTATTTCGATATATGATTATAAAAGAGTTTAAATATGCGCTCATTGCACAATACGCAATTCTCCATTCTTGAGCTTGCTCCCGTCCGTGAAGATAAATCGGTACAATTTTCTTTACAACATGCCCTTGAATTGGCACAGCATGCTGAAAAACTTGGTTTTTCACGCTTATGGCTAGCCGAACATCATAATATGGATGGTATTGCAAGTTCTGCTACAGCTGTACTTCTGGGCTATTTACTTGCCAATACATCGACACTTAAAGTTGGCTCAGGTGGCATTATGTTACCTAACCATGCTCCACTTGTTGTGGCTGAACAATTTGGTACATTAGAAACACTGTACCCAGGACGAGTTGAACTTGGCTTAGGTCGTGCACCGGGAACAGATCAAGTCACAATGCGAGCATTAAGACGTGGTCGCCAAGAAACTGAAGAGCAATTTCCACAAGATGTCCTAGAAATTTTGAGCTACTTTGGTGAAGCTAAACAAGGACAACGCATTACAGCAACACCAGGACAAAATACGCATGTCCCTGTATGGTTACTTGGTTCAAGTTTATTTAGCGCACAACTTGCCGCACAGTTGGGACTTCCCTACTCCTTTGCTTCACATTTTGCTCCTCGTATGCTCGGTCAAGCGATTCAGCTCTATCGTGAAAATTTCCAACCTTCCCCATATTTAGACAAACCTTATGTATCTATGGGCGTACCAACTGTTGTTGCTGACACCGATGAAGAAGCAGATTTTTTAGCAACAAGTGTCTATCAAAGAATATTAGCTTTATTGACTGGACGTAGTCTAAAACTTCAACCGCCTGTTCAAACCATGGAAGGTCGATGGTCTGTGTCAGAGAAAATTGCGGTACAGAATTTCTTAGCGATGGCACAAATTGGTTCACCTGAAACAGTGAAACAAGGTTTAGAAAAATTACTCATGCAATATGACGTCGATGAGTTCATTTTTACTTGTGATATTTTCGACACAGACAAACGTTTAAATAACTTTAGTTTATTAATGGATTTGAAACAGTCAAATTAAATACTATTTTCCGTACTTAGAATCTTTATACATAAAAATAGCCACGCTAAAAGTGGCTATTTTTATATAGTGGGTCAATTAATCAACATTGACCTTTACGAGCATAACTTGCCATCATATTTTTATAACTTTGTGGTGTATAAAAATCAGTAATACTACAGCCCAAATTTGTACATTTCACATCAAAATCAACTTTAAAACTTTGACCAAAATTTTTCGCCTGCACACGTACTCGACCATTTTGTAACACTGAGTATTGAATTTTGTTTGCAGTTAAATCAGTGTCTTGACCCGGAATAAGCACACCTGCCGCCTGCCATTCACACTGATCACCTTCATTATGATCTGAAATGACTTCTAATTTCTTTAAAATTTGACGTAATTCATGACTACCATAACGACGAATGGCTTCATCCTCGCCTAAGGCTGAACCATCCAGTAGACTATTATAAAGCTTCTTAACAATTTGAATTTTCTCTTGAGCATTAGTATCTACAGCACTACTGATTGAACTTAGAGAAAGAACCATTACCCCAATGAAAATTATTTTAATCTGCATAATCAATCACTCTGTTTAATTTATTGCTTAATATTCACGCGTAATAATATAGTTAACGATCAAGCTAATATACAAAATCTGTTCTATTTTTTTGAAGAATAAAACTTAAATACTCATATTCTATTGATTAAATTCTTCAATTTAAAATAAATTGCCATCTCATTTTAAATACACTTATTCATTAATATACACATCAGAAGAAAAGCAATAAAGCTACAACCAAAACACTGCATGAAATGTATGCCATTTTTCACGCTGAAGAACAATGCCATGCCAATGCTGAAATAGAACAGATGAAACGTTTGAATATGTTAGAGGATGGCACTCCAAAGCCAATAAAAATTACGCCCGATTATTGAATGGCTCGACACCTATGCTGATGATATGCCTTTTTATATATTAGGCGCAGTCATTCCTATGCTTAAAGTCACTCTCGATGGTGTAATTTTTTACATTTGTCCTTGAAACAATTGATGATCCTGTCTATCACTAAGCTTTTTAACTCATTAATGACGATGAGGCACGACACTTAGGTATTGGCTTTAAGCGTCATGAAGACATAAGGCATCAATAAAAGTACGATTGAACTCGGGAAAATGGCTGCTCGTATTGTTGATTCACACTTATTGCTTGCGACTTTAGCTTATTGATCACTGATCAATAAAATGTGGGTCAACGACATTAAGTTAGGTTTACCCGAAAAAAAACTGTATGTCGCAATAAGAAAATTCTCTCGTATTGGTGGAGGTACAGTAGAAGATCGCCGTAACCCTTGGTTCCAACTGATCCAATTTCATGGCAAAAAAACCGTTGATCGCAATCTAAAATGATTTCACAGCCCCATTGATTTTATAGTGAAAATGACTGACCAGATACTAGAAAAATCTTTACCAAAGGCTCCAAGTTGGATATATGAATTAACAGCAGAACTCACTGCAAACAATTAAAACAAAAAGGATTACATCGGATGTCAAAACAAAAGCAGCAACAAGATAGTTTTTTCTACAATAGCGCTGAGTATTTTCAAGAATTTCAGGGAAAAATCATTGCGGCTGACCAAATCAAAATCGCCAATTTTTCAGGATTAAACGTTGCTGTGATTGGCGCAAATCAACTGACTATTTCTCATCTTGCACTATTGATCAAACAAGCGCAATTTGTAAAAGTTTTTCAAATTAAACCTCATTTTGTTTTACCTCAAACCGAAAATGCGATTCAAAAAATTATTGCCCACCCTCTCATTAGTAAAAATCGCCACTTATTTAACAACCGTGTAAAATCTTTATTGGCGATTCGCTATTTAGAATCACAAGTCAGTAATACTTGGATGAAACGTCAACTCATGCCAAACTCTGCCACAGAGAAGAAAGTATTTTTTAAATCGGATACCTATTATTCAGCTTTGCAAAAAGGCAACTGCAAACTAATTACATGGCCTATCTTAAAAATTACTAAAAATGCTGTACAAAGTATGGAAGGCATTGAACATTTAGTTGATGTTATTATTACCACATATTAGATTCTGCCAATAAAAAGAGAAGCTAATAAGAGCTTCTCTTTTATACAGCACTAACTTGATCAGTCAAAACTCAAAAAAACCACCTTTTCATATCATTAAAATATAAATCATATCTATATAATATCTCTGATTACTTTTGTATTGATGCCAAACATCATCAAAAAAATCAATTATTGCTGAAGCGCATGAACCCAAAAATCATTTCTTTGATGTTCAATTCAAAATTCAGAACAAAAAATAGGCAAAATAGCATCTCTCAACTATTTATATTCTAAATACTTGTAATACCTCATATCACGTAAAACAATATTAGTATCATTTTCACAACTATAAAGGCCATTTTTTTTAGTGATACCATGCAAAGTTAACAACAAAACCCACCCCCAATGTGATTATTTTATGTTCAAAATAACGCTTTTTTTAGCAATAAATTCATCATTCAAACAGGTTACTAAAGCATTTATTATTGTTATTTTAGTCACCTTAAATAATCACAACTTCACACAAAAAAAGCCGAACAGATGTTCAGCTTTTTTTCGAAATATATAAAAATACGAAGAATTATTAACGCTCAAACTAGGATCTTACAAAATCCTTAAAAGTGTACAAATATTATCCAATTCGACGTTTTAAACCTGTCATTTGCAACACACGAGTTGAGATTTCTTCAATAGACATTTCAGAAACATTGAGATGTTTTATTCCTTCCGAAATATAAATTCCCTCTACCGCACGCAACTCCATTTGGCACTGACTAAAGCTCGCATAACGACTATTTGCCTTTCGTTCAGAGCGAATTGCAACCAAGCGTTCTGCATCAATCATCAAACCAAAAAGCTTGTGTTTATGCTCTTTTAAGACCGCAGGTAAACGATTATCATCTAAATCTTCTTCTGTAAGTGGATAGTTCGCTACACGAATTCCAAACTGTAATGATAGATAAATAGAGGTCGGTGTTTTACCTGAACGTGACACGCCAATCAGGATTAAATCAGCTTTATCGTAGTGTCGTGTACGTGCACCATCATCATTATCTAAAGCAAAATGTACAGCATCAATACGTGCTTTATACGACTCAGAATCGGTCACAGCATGGGTCTGTCCGACTAAAGTTGTAGGCGCAGTTCCTAAAACATCTGACAGTTTACTGATAAGCCCTTCAAATACATCAAGATTTACAGCATTTGCAGTATTTATAATATCTCGTGCGTAAGGGTCAACTAAAGTATCGAAAACTAAGGGTTGTTCACCATCTATTTCCGCCCGTTTGTTGATCTCTTCGACCACATTCATGGCAGCCTCTTCACTCGTAATATAAGGGATAATATGAATGTCAAATTTCACATGTGGAAACTGTGCCAACAAAGAGTGACCCAGTGTTTCAGCGGTAATAGCTGTACCATCAGAAATAAAAAAAACGCTTCTCTTTATTTGGTTACTTCCCGACATTAAAATTCTCCTCAAACATTTGTCATCGCACTGTATAATCTTTATAGTAACGTCATCTTACATGACTATCGCTTGGTTGAATCAAAAAGCGGTTTTTTTTGTTATAATTTGATACCAAGATAGTGAATACTGCAAAAGTGGAGTAACAACTTTGGAAGCACGCGTAATCGGTCTGGAAAAACTCGGGAAACACGACGTAGAACTCGTGGGTGGTAAAAACTCATCACTTGGTGAAATGATCAGCCATTTAGCAAATGCTGGCGTATCAGTACCAGGTGGTTTTGCAACCACTGCTGCTGCCTATCGTGAATTCCTTGAGCAAAGCGGTTTAAATGCTAAAATTTCAGCTGAATTAAAACAATTGAATGTTGATGATGTTAACGCTCTTGCAGAAACTGGCGCTAAAATTCGTCAATGGATTGTTGATACCCCACTTACAGCAAGCTTAGAAAAAGAAGTTCGTGATGCGTTCGCTGAACTTTCAAAAGGCAACCCTGACGTTGCTGTTGCTGTACGCTCTTCTGCAACTGCTGAAGACTTGCCAGATGCTTCATTTGCGGGTCAACAAGAAACTTTCCTAAACATTCGCGGTATCGACAATATTTTAATTGCGATTAAAGAAGTATTTGCTTCACTTTATAATGACCGTGCAATTGCTTACCGCGTACACCAAAATTTTGACCATGACATCGTTGCATTATCTGCGGGTATTCAGCGTATGGTTCGCTCAGAAACTGGCGCTGCTGGTGTAATGTTTACACTTGATACAGAATCTGGTTTCCGTGAAGCGGTATTCATTACTGCATCTTACGGTTTGGGTGAAATGGTTGTTCAAGGTGCGGTTAACCCTGACGAATTCTATGTTTCTAAACCACTTCTTCGCAATGGTAAACATGCAGTTATTCGTCGTAACCTTGGCTCTAAACACCAAAAAATGATTTATGGTGAAGAAGGCACTACAGGTAAATCAGTTGTTGTCGTAGATGTTGAAAAAGCTGAACGCCAACAATTTGCTTTAAATGACTTAGAACTTCAAGAATTAGCTAAACAAGCGTTAATCATTGAAGAACATTACCAAGCGCCTATGGATATTGAATGGGCAAAAGACGGTGATGACGGTCAAATTTACATCGTTCAGGCACGTCCTGAAACTGTAAAAAGCCGTGAAAATGTCGGCACAATGGAACGTTACCTGCTTAAACAAAAAGGTACTGTTCTGTGTGAAGGTCGTTCAATCGGTCAACGCATTGGTTCTGGTAAAGTTCGTATCGTTTCTTCAATCAAAGAAATGGACAAAGTACAACCAGGTGATGTTCTTGTATCTGACATGACTGACCCAGACTGGGAACCAGTAATGAAACGTGCTGCAGCAATCGTCACAAACCGCGGTGGTCGTACTTGTCACGCAGCAATTATTGCACGTGAGCTTGGTGTACCTGCAATTGTCGGTTGTGGTAATGCAACTGAAGTTCTTGTAGATGGTCAAGAAGTGACTGTATCTTGTGCTGAAGGCGACACTGGCTTTATTTATGAAGGTGCTTTGGATTTCGAAATTCAACGTAACTCAATTGAATCTATGCCTGCTCTTCCGTTCAAAATCATGATGAACGTGGGTAACCCTGACCGTGCATTTGACTTCGCGCAAATTCCAAATGAAGGTATTGGTCTTGCACGTTTAGAATTTATCATCAATCGTATGATTGGTGTGCATCCAAAAGCATTATTGAACATTGAAAGCTTACCACGTGAAACACGTGCAGCTGTTATGGCACGTACTGCAGGCTACTCTTCTCCAATCGAATTCTATGTTGAGAAATTGGTTGAAGGTATTTCCACCCTTGCTTCAGCATTTGCAGACAAGCCTGTAATCGTTCGTATGTCTGACTTTAAGTCAAACGAATATGCAAACTTGATCGGTGGTAAGCTATACGAGCCTGAAGAAGAAAACCCAATGTTGGGCTTCCGTGGTGCAAGTCGTTATGTATCTGACAACTTCCGCGACTGTTTTGAGCTTGAATGCCGTGCATTGAAAAAAGCACGTGATGAAATGGGTCTTACAAACATCCAAATCATGATTCCATTTGTTCGTACAGTAAATGAAGCGAAGCGTGTAATTGAGCTTCTTGCCGCAAATGGTTTAAAACGTGGTGAAAATGGTCTTAAAGTGATCATGATGTGTGAATTACCAACCAATGCATTATTGGCTGAACAATTCCTTGAACACTTTGACGGTTTCTCTATCGGTTCTAACGACTTAACTCAGCTAACACTTGGTCTAGATCGTGACTCTGGTATTGTATCTCACCTTTTTGACGAACGTGATGCAGCGGTGAAAGTGCTTCTTTCTATGGCGATTCATGCTTGTCGTAAAGCTGGTAAATATATCGGTATTTGTGGTCAAGGACCTTCGGATCATCCTGATCTTGCATTTTGGTTAATGGAACAAGGTATCGAGTCTGTTTCACTTAATCCAGATTCTGTTTTAGACACTTGGTTCTTCCTTTCTGAAGAAAAAGCTCAACAAGCTTAATAAACTGTGTTAAAAAAGACCCACACTTGTGGGTCTTTTTTTTTCAATATTGTTTTTTGTTTTTTTTGAGATTTAAGTTTTATGCAAATTTACTTGGCACGCAATAATCAACAAGCCGGTCCATATTCACTAGAGCAACTCAATCAGATGCTCAGCAGCCAACAAGTTTTATTGACTGATTTGGTTTGGCATCAAGGCATGACTGAATGGAAAGCTTTAGGTGAATTGACGCAAGGTCAATTGAAATATGAACCTGTAGGACAACAAATAGTAAATCCAACGTTCAATAATACACCTTTTGAAAATAATCTTGATCAAAACATAACGACTCAAAAAACACCAATTACACCAAACAATGTTCAAGCTGCACCTGTAGGTAAGCGCATTTCTGCAAAAGTGACTGACCTTGCATTATTTTTCTTACCGCAACTGATGGTCATGATGTATTACATGCCTGATGAAGCCAAAAAAATTGCTGAATCTGGTGCATCTATGGAAAATCAGATGAAAGTTGTGGAAATACTCAATGAGAGCATTCCTGTTTCAGCACATATGGCGATGCTCGCTTTTGTATTCATTTTACTTCTAGTTCAAAGCACCATGATTAAAAAATCAGGGCAAAGTATCGGTAAGAAGTTGTTTAATCTTCAAATTGTAGATAATACAACGCTTCTTCCACCTGGCTCATTACGTGGTTTTTTTGTTCGCTCATTCTTATTTATTGTGCTTTCACAAATGGTTGCATTTATGCCATTACTCGCAATTATCTTTATCATTGACTTAGTGATGTTCTTTAGTAAAGGAAATATTGCGCTACACGATCGAATTGCAAAAACCCGAGTCATAGAAATTTCCAAATAACTTCTAAATAATAAAATGGCGGATTTCCGCCATTTTTTAACTCTAAGCAATGAAAAAATAATAGTTTATCTTTTTGTTTTAGCTACATTTCCGACTAAACATATCAGGTATTTTTCACACAACATATTCCCCCCTTATCTATAGCTAAGTTTGACGATATGAGGCATAATGCCCTACAACGTAGCGGTGTCACATTATTGAGAATGATTACTATTTGTTAATAATGGGCATTTTTAATCATGCGACACTTTAATCGCTATCCCATATTTATATAGGGAATGGGACTCTTCACCGAGGTTGTAAAATGAGACAAACAATTTTAGCTGTATTGTCTTTATCAACGCTGACTGCACTTTTAACAGGGTGTGGTGGTGATATGGTACTTCTAAACTCTAAAGGTTCAGTTGCAGCAGGTCAAAGTGACCTAATGATGACTGCAATTTACTTAATGTTATTGGTCGTAATTCCTTCGATCATTATGGCATTGTGGTTTGGTTGGAAATATCGCGCGTCAAATAAAGATGCAGACTATAAACCTACTTGGGCGCACTCAACTGCAATTGAAATTGTAGTATGGGGCATTCCATGTATTATTATTGGTATTCTTGCTTATATCACATGGTATGGTTCGCACAAATATGACCCATATCGTCCGCTAGAATCAGAAAAAGCACCATTAACTATTCAGGTTATTGCTGAACAGTTCAAATGGATTTTCGTTTATCCTGAACAAGAAATTGCGACAGTAAACGAAGTACGCTTCCCAGTTGCTACACCTGTTAATTTCAAAATCACATCTAACTTCACAATGAACTCATTCTTCATTCCACAGTTAGCTGGTCAGATTTATGCAATGGCAGGCATGCAAACTCAGCTTCATATTATTGCTGATGAACATAGCCCAGCTGAAGGTTACCGTGGTTTCTCTTCAAACTATAGCGGTTATGGCTTTACACAAATGCGTTTCCGTGCGCATGCGGTAACTGACGCTGAATTCAATACTTGGGTTGATGCTGTTAAAGCTGGCAATGGTACTTCAGTAAATGCTGATGCAATCCAAAAACCTATGTTGGATAAAGCAGAATTCGCATCTCTGAAAGATGGTGATCGTTCTAAGCACCAAATTGAAGCAATGGTCAACAATGCTCATACACCAGAAGAAATTAAAGCTGCACACGAAGCTGAACGTAAAGGTCCATTCCCTACTAAGCCTCATCCTGTGACTTATTATTCTTCAGTTGAGCCTAACTTGTTCAACGACATTATTAAGACTTACATGAGCAACTACCATGGTGCAAATCATGCAAGTGCTGAACATGCAAGTGCTGAACATGCATCTGCTTCTGTAGGGGAATAAGATATGAGCATGACTCTGTTATTGGGTAAACTCAATTGGGATTCAATCCCTAAAGAGCCTCTTGTACTTGTTACCATGGTAATCATGGCTTTAGGTGCAATTGCTTTACTCGGTGGTATTACCTATTTCAAAAAATGGGGCTACCTTTGGAATGTATGGTTTAAATCTGTAGACCATAAAAAAATTGGTATTATGTATATCGTTGTATCTGTAGTCATGCTGTTGCGTGGTTTCGCAGATGCGATCATGATGCGTCTTCAACTCTTCCTTGCAAAAGGTGGTGGTGAAGGTTACTTACATCCAGACCATTACGACCAGATCTTTACTGCGCATGGCGTAATTATGATCTTCTTCGTAGCAATGGGTCTTGTTGTAGGTATGATGAACATCACTGTACCTCTTCAAATTGGTGCACGTGACGTAGCATTCCCATTATTAAACTCTTTAAGCTTCTGGTTATTTGCTGGTGCTGCAGGTTTGATGATGGTTTCACTTGTATTAGGTGAATTCGCTGCAACAGGTTGGATGGCTTACCCGCCTCTATCTGGTATTCAGTATTCTCCTGGTGTTGGTGTTGACTACTATATTTGGGCACTCCAAGTTTCAGGTCTAGGTACACTTCTTACTGGTGTTAACTTCTTTGTTACCATCATTAAAATGCGTGCGCCTGGCATGGGTCTTATGGATATGCCGATCTTTACATGGACTGCACTTTGTACAGCTGTATTGATCATCGCATCATTCCCAGTATTAACTGCAACTATTGCAATGTTAACGCTTGACCGTTACTTCGGTTTCCACTTCTTCACAAACGAGCTTGGCGGTAGCCCAATGCTGTATGTGAACTTGATTTGGACTTGGGGTCACCCAGAAGTATATATTCTGATTCTTCCAGCTTTTGGTTTGTATTCGGAAATCGTTTCTACTTTCTCTCGCAAAACATTGTTTGGTTACAAATCAATGGTATATGCGACTATTGCGATCACAGTACTTGCGTTCGTAGTATGGCTACATCACTTCTTTACAATGGGTTCTGGTGCCAACGTTAACGCGTTCTTCGGTATCATGACTATGATCATCGCGATCCCAACTGGTGTGAAAATCTTCTCTTGGTTATTCACCATGTATAAGGGTCGTATTACCTTTACATCACCAATGTACTGGACACTTGGCTTCCTTGTGACTTTTGGTATCGGTGGTTTAACAGGTGTATTGATGGCAGTTCCTCCAGCGGACTTCTTGGTACATAACTCATTGTTCCTTATTGCCCATTTCCATAACGTAATTATTGGTGGTGTGGTATTTGGTATGTTCGCGGGTATCACTTTCTACTGGCCAAAAATGTTTGGTTGGAAGTTAAATGAAACTTGGGGCAAAGCATCATTCTGGTTCTGGTTCTTCGGTTTCTATTTTGCATTCATGCCACTTTATATCCTTGGTTTCATGGGTATGACTCGTCGCTTGAATACATATGATAACCCTGAATGGGATCCGTATATCGCGATTGCATTGTTTGGTGCTGTACTAGTTGCTATTGGTATCGCATGTTTCCTAATGCAAGTCATCGTTGGTTTCTTACAACGTCACGACAACATGGACCACACTGGCGATCCATGGGATGGTCGTGTACTTGAATGGGCGACTTCGTCACCTGCTCCATTCTATAACTTTGCTCATCTTCCAAAAATCAATGGTATTGATACTTTCTGGACTGACAAAGAAAATGGTGTAGCATATGCACGTCCTGATTCATATGAAGATATTCATATGCCGACTGACCGTGCTGCAGGTTTCGTGATTGCAATGTTCATTACGGCTATGGGCTTTGCATTGATTTGGCACATTTGGTGGTTAGCTGCTGTTTGCTTCCTTGGTGCGATCATCAGCTTCATCGTAAGTTCATTCACGAAAAAAGTGGATTACTACGTCCCTGCTGCTGAAGTTGAACGTATCGAAAACGAACGTTACGCTTTACTTGAAAAACACTTGAAGAAGGACTAAGGACATGACTGAAGTACTTCATCACGATAACCACGGACACGACGAGCATCATCATCACGATGATACAGACATCACCGTCTTTGGTTTTTGGACCTACTTGATGAGTGACTTGATTTTATTCGGTACACTCTTCATCGCGTTCGCTGTATTAAGCAGTCATATTCCGCCGGGCACCCCTAGTCCTAAAGAATTATTTGGTGATACCTTAGGTTTCGTACTTGTCGAAACTTTTGCTCTCCTTATTTCTTCTGTGACCTTTGGTTTCGCGGTACTTGCTTCATACAAGAAAAATGTTAGCCAAGTTTTAATGTGGTTGGCAATTACATGGGTATTCGGTGCAACATTCATCGGCATGGAACTTTATGAATTCAATCATTTAGTTCACGCTGGTCACGGCCCTAGTCATAGTGCGTTTTTATCTTCGTTCTTTACACTTGTAGGAACACACGGTATTCACGTAACTTCTGGTCTAGTGTGGATGCTTGTATTGATGTATCAAATCAAGAAAAATGGTTTGACACTTCCAAATACTCGTCGCCTTGCTTGTTTAAGCTTGTTCTGGCACTTCCTTGACATCGTTTGGATCTGTGTATTCAGCGTAGTTTACTTACTGGGAGCACTATAATGAGTCATGACCATAATACTGCAGATGCTTCGCACGGCAATATTAAGCAATACTCTATCGGGTTCATCTTGTCTGTTATCCTTACCATCATCCCATTTGGGATGGTGATGAGCGGTATGACAGGTGGCGCTGTAGTTGCAACCATTGCAATTACAGCGGTTGCTCAGGTTCTTGTACAGTTGGTTTTCTTCTTGCACATGAACTCGTCATCTGAACAACGTTGGAATGTGATTGCTTTTGTCTACACAATTTTAACCATTGCTGTATTGCTTATTGGTTCTGTGTGGATTATGAACTACTTACATTCAAACATGATGATCTAAACTGATCGGCATGTTTAAAAAGTATTTATTCCTGACTAAACCAGGAATTCTCTTTGGTAACTTTGTTACCACTCTGGGCGGCTTCTTTTTAGCCGCTCAGGGCTCAGTAGATTTCCTTCTCCTATTCATCACCCTACTTGGTACAACACTTGTTGTTGCCTCAGGTTGTGTTGTCAATAACGTCATCGATCAAGACATTGACCATAAAATGCAACGGACAATGAACCGTGCATTGGTTAAAAAAACCATCAGTCCAACTGTTGCTTTAATTTTCTCAGCAGTTTTAGGTCTATCGGGTTTTGCTCTATTATGGTTTTTTGTTAACGCATATGCCTTTGGTTTTGCTGTACTTGGTTTTGTGGTTTATGTAATTTTTTATAGTTTATGGAGCAAACGTACCAGCATTCACCAAACGGTGATTGGTAGTATTTCTGGCGCAAGCCCTCCTGTTATTGGATACACCGCTGTATCAAATGAATTTGACGTTGCTGCATTGCTGATTTTTTTAGCATATGCATTTTGGCAAATGCCACATTCATGGGGTATCGCAATTTATCGTTTTGATGACTATAAAAATGCTGGAATTCCTATTTTACCTGTTGCACGCTCAATTGTTCGTACTAAGGTCGAAAGCCTGATTTACGTGATTTTGTTTGCATTGGTTTTAAATGGTTTGTATTGTTTTGGCTATACCAATATTTTCTTCGTGATCATCTTCAATGCTATGTGTGCATATTGGGTGTATCTATCGATCATTGGTTTTAAAGCTGAAAATGATCAAATTTGGGCAAAACGCTATTTCTTATATTCAGTAATTTTAATTACGGTTTTAAGTTTCAGTTTTAGTTTTAGCACAAATTCTCCTGCACCACATTTACCCCTGTTTTAGAAAGGATAGAGTTCTCTCTATCTTTTCTTCCCTAGCTTTAATCTGCAATTTTAAAATTGCTTTTCAAAAATTCATCTTAAAATCACATTATTTTTTTATTTTTGCCATCCTTATTCTTCGAATTAATTGTTATGATTTAATGTATTCCTTACTTATAAATAACGATTCATGAACATAACAACACTATATCAATCTATTTTTATTGCTTTCATTCCCACAACACTTTTTATCACACAACAAAGCTATGCAGGTTCAGATGAATACTGTTCACCTGATTTTAGTCTAGATGGATCAGATTATAATGCCTGTAGTAATTTACCCGTTTTAATACCTGGTAATGACAATAAAACCAATATGACACTTTTGCTGAGCGATCTAGGCTTGGCACGAATTAAAACATTAAAGCCCGATTTAAACCTTTGGTCAGCCCAATATGGTAGCGTACCTTTTGATGTGAGCTTATTCCCCACTATTATCGAGAATAAAGTTAATAATAAACGTAAACTCTTTAAACCCGATCAAGATAAAGTTAGTTTTGAGGAGCGCTGTATTTCCTTACAACAAGGACAACAAAGTTTTACTAATCAAGTCAAAGCCAATAAAAATATTCCAACAGCTGAAAAACAATTACTAATTGATGCCCGCTCAAAACTCATCGATTGTGAAAAATCTATTGGGCTTATTTCAGTAAACCCAAATTGGTCAGTAACAACACGCCAATATGCCTCGTACTTAAATGGTAGCATTTTGTTTTACAATACTAACTTTTCCGCAGCTTCTAAAATTTATACAGCATTAAGCCAAGTTGAAGACCCTTGGCTCAAAGAAACAGCGCAATATATGCTTATTCGAACAGAACTCAATACCGCTTTTGCTTCTGCACAAGATCAATATGGCGATATCAACCCTGATAAAATTAATCATGTTTCCGTTAAAAACTTTTTTAACAACATTACCGAATATTTAAAGCTGTATCCAAAAGGGCAATATGTCGCAAGCGCCCGTGGTTTGATGCGTCGTGGTTTATGGTTAACAGATCGACAAGATTTATTAGTCAATGAAATTGTATGGCAAATCAATCACCCTGAATCTCCTTTATATAATTTAGAAATGGATCAACTACCTGCAGAATTGGATCGACGGGTTTTTCGCTCAAAAAATTTTAATCCTAAATTACTCAATGAACCTTTTTTATTGACTACCTATAACCTAATGCAAATGCGTAAAACAGGTGATGAAAACTATAAACCGATTACATGGACACAATTGAATAGCCAAAAAGCGTTCTTTAAAACACAACCTGAGTTATTCCAATATCTACAAGCTGCTCATTTATTTTATGTTCAAGGAAAGAACCAAGACGCTTTATCTTATTTACCGAAAGCTGCTACACAGAACAACAGCGCTTTGCAATTGAGTCAACAATTTTTAATTGGGCAAATTTTAGAAAAACAAAATAAAGCGCAAGCCCAGCAGCATTGGTTACAACTTTACCAACATGCGAATAATGGTAATACCAAAGCCCTACTTGAAACAGCTTTAGCGAATCACTTCAATCAAAGCCAAAATACTCAAGCATTTATTGGTAAAAATCCACAAATAAGCCAAGCAATTCTGCAAAAGAATTTTATCCACGACTTTGCCAATGAAAAGTCGTTACAAACAATTATTCAGTCGAGCATAAGTACACAAAATCAAAAGAATACTGCGATTTATACCTTATTATCTAAATCTTTAAATGTGCAAAATTTTGCCCTGTTTAATCAAAATATTCAGTATTTACCTAAAGATGCGAATCAATATAAATCTTATGAATCCAATGATGCACTCAAAGAACAGCCTCCATTTTCTGATTTTATTTGGCAAGGCTCAAATATTACACCGCAACTTAAATGCCCCGACTTAATCACCCTGTCTAAACAACTTGTACAATCACCGAAAAATGCATTGTTGAATGTATGTTTAGGTGAATATATGCGTCATTCACGTTATGGTGACTATTATTATTCGTGGCAGACTGAAAACAATCAAACCAATTTTAAGGGTACGCCTTTTGCTCGTGGAACGGCCTATAAAAATATCATTCAAAATGAACCCAATGGCGACTTAAAAGCCTATGCTCTATATCGTTCTGTCATGTGTTACTCACCCAATGGTATGAATGATTGTGGCGATGCAGACGTTCCTAAAAACACTCGAAAACAATGGTTTGATCAACTGAAACGAGACTACCCAAACTCAAGTTGGGCGAAGTCATTGAAGTATTATTGGTAATTTTCCAATGCGCTTTCATTATTTAATACTTATTTTTATGTTTGCTTTCGGTTTGATGGCTTGTAACCCAAGTCAATCGGCAGCAGAGAATGCTACATCAACAAATATTATAGATGCCAATCATTATGATGCTTTTTGGATTTGGGGTGATATTTCTTCTGCCCCTTATTTAGCCAAAGCTAAAGAAATTTATGTGCTACAAGGTGAAGTCAAAATAGAACGGAACACGAAAAAATCGATTTTAATTCCTCAAGGCGTTGCTGTTCTAAGAGTGCCACATCAAAAAGTTTGGCTTGTTTTCCGTAATCATCATCTCAATTGGCAAGATCATGAATTGGATAAAATTTTAAAGCGTGTTCATCAATGGGAAAATAACGATAATAAAATTATCGGGATTCAAATCGACTTTGATGCAAAAACTAAAAACCTCAAAGAATATGCATTATTTTTGCAAAAAATTAGACTACAACTTCCTAAACAGTATCAGCTCAGTATCACAGGATTATTGGATTGGACAAATATTCAAGATACTGAAACGCTTAGGTTACTTCGAAATAATATTGATGAGCTCGCAATTCAAACCTATCAGGGTTCAAAAACAATTCCGAATTATCAAAACTATTTAAAAAAAGTGACTAAACTCAACCTACCTTATAAAATTGGACTTGTTCAGCATGGTGACTGGAACAGACCATTGAGTTTTAAAAATGATCCAAATTTTAAAGGTTATGTGGTGTTTTTGTTGAGGGAGTAAGTTTTTAAATTCTTTATTTATATAGGGTTCATTAACATTTCATAAATGGCTAACGCCGCAGGCAAAAAATGAACAAACTAGGCTGAAAATCGTAAGCTATTCTTATATTTTATAACAAAGTTTGAAAAAATTTAGCCACAATCCAACATTATCTGAACAATACGGAATTTATATTATTTAGATGTAGTTTTTGACTTTTACTGGAATTTTATATGCTAAAAAAAGTAGTCTGCTTAACCCTTTTATTACAAGGATGCACTTCTAATCCTCAACCCACTCAAAAAGCGTTAAATCCTAATAATCCATCTTTACGATCTTCTACAGACTATTCTATTACTTCTAAAACTAAAGCTTTATCTTCAAATTTTTCACACACTAAATTAAAAGATGCCTTGAGATCGAATATCTATCGAGTATCAACAATCAATCGAGATGAAGATTTATGGGATTTTCCACCTGTAAACTACCAACAAGTCACTTTTGAACAATTAACCAATCAAGAACAAACAGTTTATACCGCTCTAGAAACAAGTTATTTAAACAATTGGATTATGTGTAATGGTAAAGAATATGTTTCGTCAAGTTCTGGTGCCCCCTTTTATTTATTCTATGAAGTAATGAATTATCAAGCACGTGTTGAAATCAATACGCTCCCACTTAATCAACAAGAACAAGCTAATCAAATTCAATGGAAAGGAAATATTCGACTAGGTTTTTATAAATCATTAGCACGTGATGTTGTAATCAATCAAAAGTACACTTTTCTTTCTGAAGACCCATACCAATCCTTGCCTAATTTCCGTTGGTATAGCCATAATAGTGATTTTCAACTAAAAGATAATCAGATTTCCCATAAAGATCGCCAAAAAATTGTTGATTATGAGATCAGCCCGCTTAAATTAAATTGTGATTTGGTTCAAAAAGTTTTAGAAACTACAAAATAGTATATTTAAACAAAATTAATTTAGATTGTAATCCAATAACATTATGCCTATAATACCACCTCGCAATATTTTGCGGCTCAATTTGATTGACTTTTCAAGTTAATTTAATTGTGACTCCTTGCTTCAATCTTTATTAGATTGGGGCTGCATAAACCGTAAGGAGCTGACAATGCGTCACTACGAAATCGTAATTCTGGTACACCCAGACCAAAGCGATCAAGTTGTGGGAATGGTAGAACGCTACATTTCTCACATCAAAGAAGCTGAAGGTCAAATTCACCGTCTTGAAGATTGGGGCCGTCGCCAATTGGCTTACCCAATTAACAAAATTCATAAAGCTCACTACATTCTAATGAACATTGAATGTGGTCAAACTACGCTTAATGAATTGGAAGAATTATTCCGTTACAACGATGCTATTCTTCGTAACGTAATTATCCGTCGTGAAAACGCAATTACTGAAGAGTCATTATTGGCGAAAAGTGCTGAAGAAAAACGTGCGCGTAAAGCTCAACGTGAAGAAGCACAACACGCTCAAGACTCTGCTGAAGCTTAAGGAGAACATAACATGGCACGTTTTTACCGTCGTCGCAAGTTCTGCCGTTTTACAGCAGAGAAAGTAACGTATATCGACTATAAAGATATTGACACTTTAAAACAGTACATCACTGAAAACGGCAAAATTGTTCCTAGCCGTATTACAGGTACTAAAGCTCGTTACCAACGTCAATTAGCGCTTGCTATTAAACAAGCTCGCTATTTGTCTTTGATCCCTTACACTGACAATCATAAGTGAGGTTGAGCTGTGGATATTATCTTATTACAACGCATTAAAAACCTAGGTAAACTAGGCGATAAAGTTTCAGTTAAAGCTGGTTACGGCCGTAACTTCCTTATCCCACAAGGTAAGGCTGTTGCTGCAACTGAATCAAATACTGCTGCTTTTGAAGCTCGTCGTGCAGAACTTGAGAAAGCTGAAGCTGATATTTTAGCTGCTGCTCAAGCACGTGCTGATCAATTGAACGAAGTTAACATCGTTATCACTGCTAAAGCTGGTGACGAAGGTAAACTATTTGGTTCAATCGGTACTCGTGACATCGCTGACGCGTTGACAAATGCTGGTCTTGTTGTAGACCGCGCAGAAGTACGTTTACCACTTGGTGCTTTACGCAACGTTGGTGAATTCAACATCGCAATCCAATTGCATCATGATGTTACTGCTGAAGTTCTCGTTACTATCGTAGCTGAGTAATTTTTGCAAAAAAAGAGCATGCTTTTGCATGCTCTTTTTTATTTGTCTAATTGAAAAATATAAAATTTACTCAAAACCTCTTCTTTCAGCTTATTGAATTTTTTCATTGGGAAATAGGATGAGTTTTGCTTTATCATAAAGCAGTCCCCTATCAGCCATTTTGCTTTATTTAAAATCAAGGTCTTATATGTCTCAGGCAACCGCCCCTGCTTCTACAAATACTTTTAAAAATGATGCTAAGTCACCTGACACAGCACCATTAAAAGAATTTCGTACGCCACCACATAACTTGGCGATTGAACAGGCTGTACTGACCGCATTAATGACTGTTGCCGAATCATTTGAACAAGTCAGTGATGTGCTGAATGAAAATGATTTTTATGCAACACGACATAAATACATTTTCCGTGCCATTGAAAAACTTGCACAAGAAAGCTCACCTTATGATGCTGTTTTAGTCAATGATTGGCTCATTAAACAGAATTTAATTGACACTGTCGGTGGTGAAGAATATCTGATGCAACTCATGTCAGACTCACCTTCAAGTTTTTATAACCTTGAAACTTACGCAGTTAAAATCAAAGAGTTTGCAACCTTACGTAGCATGATTAAAGTCGGCAATGAAATGTTGCAAAATGCCTATGATACTAAAGGTCGTGAAGTCAGCGAAATTTTAGACTTAGCAGAAACCAATATTTTCTCGATCGCAGAACAACATAATAATAATGCGAAAGCACAAGGTCCAAAACCTATTGCAAGTGTAACCGCAGATTTAATCACTAAACTTGATGAACTTTCACAAATGGAAGGCAGTATTACAGGTTTAACCACTGGCTTTGTTGAACTTGATAACAAAACCTCTGGCATGCAAGCGGGTGACATGATTATTGTTGCAGCACGTCCATCGATGGGTAAAACCACACTTGCCATGAATCTTGTAGAAAGTGTGTTATTTAATAACAACTTGCCTGCTTTAGTTTTCTCTATGGAAATGCCCGCAGACTCCATTGCTATGCGTTTAATTTCATCTTGGGGGCGCGTACATCAAGGGCATTTACGTTCAGGTAAAATGGATGGGGACGAATGGTCTAAAGTTACGGGGACAATTTTACAACTACAAGAAAAACACTTATATATTGATGATTCTTCTGCACTTCCACCCACTGAATTACGTGCTCGTGCTCGCCGTATTGCAAAACAACATGGCGGAAAACTCGGTTGTATTATGGTCGATTATCTTCAGTTAATGAAAGTTCCAGGAATGGGCGACAACCGTGTAGGTGAAATTGGCGAAATTTCACGAAGTTTAAAAGCTTTAGCAAAAGAAATGAGCTGTCCTGTTATTGCATTATCACAGCTTAACCGATCGTTAGAGAACCGCCCAAATAAACGCCCAGTTATGTCCGACTTACGTGAATCGGGTGCCATCGAGCAGGATGCCGATTTAATTATGTTTATTTACCGTGATGAAGTTTATAACAAAGAATCGAAAGAAGCTGGTACTGCAGAAATTATTATTGGTAAACAGCGTAACGGCCCTATTGGCACTGTTCGTTTAGCATTTGAAGGACAATATACACGTTTCAGTAATTTATCACCTGAGTATTATGCGCAGTATGATGATGAAGAATAATTCATCTTTTTAAAATGCCTGATCAAGCCTCTGACGCTTTGCATATTTTTTATGTAATTACTCCAAATAGTACGCTTGATTCTGCTGAATAAATCCATTTCAAAGACCTGTAAGGTGTTCATTTTCACATGTTCACCTTCTTTTTTTATCTATTCAAAAATAAGTGCTACACATACTCGACCCAGTATTGATTTGATTAATATCATAATTTAATGCTACTAAGGTCATTAATGTGTAGTCGTTAGGCGTATCACAATCAAGTATATGCAAGTTCAACCACCAATTGATTTTAATGAAATTTAGTTTTCTCAATCTTGTTTAAATCGAAGTTGAGTCCCCAAAGTTTAAGTTTTTCAAAGCGAAAATTTGTCCAAAATAATCAAAATACAAATTTCGAAGTATTCATTTCTACCCAACCCGTTGTACTTGTATTGAATCGTGCAAGAAAAACTTCATGTACTCTACAAATAACCATTCATTACAGAACTCTCATACATCATTCGATTGGCTTTGTTGCACAAACCTATCTGTAAAGGGTTTTTCAGCGATATAATTTTCAAATGAAGAAGCCTACACACAAAATCTACCGCACAACCAATTGGCCCGCATATAAC
>NZ_JBLYZK010000009.1:0-124722 GCF_048551395.1 Acinetobacter sp. TY1 | reverse complement strand
TTCACTTCTTGCGCTTTACTTGGATGATGTACGGTTGCCACACCATCATCAGTTTTTTGATCAACAATGGCTTCTGGGTTATAGATAACAATCGTTTCATTCCCATAAGCATCTTCTCCGACAATATATTTAAATCCTTTACGATTCATCTTATTACACATACGTTGATACCACCCTTTGAAGCCTTGTTTTTCTTCACTTGGGTTGTAATAAAATGCATTCATTACCGCAGGTAAGCCTAGCCCACAGACAATTCCAGATAGTAATACACTAATAAATGTATAACCAATCAAAATACTGCTGTATTGGCTCAGCTCAGGCACGTTAGCCACAGCAAGAATCAGTGCAAGTGAAATCCCTCCACGAACCCCGCCCCAAGATAAAATAGCTAAACTACCATTATAACTTTTCATACGGAAGGATGGGAAAAATGCAAATGCCAAAAAGTTTGCAGCAAAACGTGAAAGGTGTAGAGCAAAGAAAGCAACAATACCGCCTAAAATTAAGCTTGTACTCAAATCTAAAATAAAGATTTCTAGCCCAATAAGGGTAAAGAGAAATGAATTGATAATGCCTTCAACGGTATGCCAAAAATGGTTTACTTCTCGAATTTCACGATCTTGTAAAATCTCTTTCCATTTATTCCCAACAATTAAACCACCAATCACGCAGGCAATAGGTGCAGAGGCGTGAGCAAATAAAGCCACCAAATATGAGCCACATGCCAATAATGCAGTCGTTAATATCAGCGATTCCATTTCATGCTTACCACGGAGTAAACGTAAAATCCCAAGACCAAATGCCCAACCAATAATGACCGCAACGACAATTTCATACAGCAATGTTTGTAAGGTCGCAATCAAACTAAAATGCTCACCTTCCAACACATTCAATAACGTCATAAATACTGCAATACACATGGCATCGTTAAACAAAGATTCGCCTTCAAGCTTTACAATTAAATGGTGTGGCGCACGAACCGAGCTTAGTACACCTTTAATTCCAATTGGATCCGTTGCACCTAAGGCAGAACCTAGTAATAGCAATACCAAAATAGGTACAGGATTACCTGTTAAATACTGAAAGCCAAACACTAAACCTGCAAAAAATAAGGCACAAAGTACTAATGCAATGGTGGCAAGAATACTAATTGGCTTCCAATAACTACGTAAATCTGAGACTTTAAATTTCAGTGCGGATGATGTCAGAATGAAACAAATCACGCCATTAACTAAAAAATCATAAAAGTCGATATGACGTACAGCTTCCTCAATATTATGAATATTAATTGAGACAAACTGATTTCCATTCAGCAGACTTGCTCCCCATTGCAATAGAAAGACAAAAATAGCCGAAACAAGTGGTACACCAATTGCCTGAGGAAATCCTAAAATACGTTTATTAAATATTGTTGTCGCAATGGATAATGCAAAAACGACTGTAAAAACTTGAAGAAAGAAATAATTACCCATGCGCGCCCTAATCTTTAATTGTGATTGATAATGAATGCCACAACATTTCCTAAATGAATAGAAAAATACCTACCATTCAACAAAAATATAATTTTACAAAAAATAGTAAACCACGTCGCATTTCCCGTTTATTTTTTAACATAAAAACTACTTTTTTCTCATACTCCCTGATGAAAAAATGCAATTCGATTATTTTTTACATAAAATTATTTTCAGCTTACAAATCGAGTTAAACTACCTGCATTACGATTTTTTGATCGTACTTCTGTTTCTGTGATATTCAATATGACTTTTAAAATGTTGTTCCGTTGTTTTTACGCTTTTGTTCTCATTTTAATTACAACCATGCTCATTTGGACTTGTGTTGTTAAAACACTTAAACTCACTCACTCAAGTAATACTCCTGATCATGTCTCAACATTCAGTTCAAATACTCAAACAGAATATCGTTTGCTCAGTAACAATCAAAAGCCCGATAAAAAGTTATGGATTGTGATTAAAAATCAAGGATATATCGCTGAGTTAAATTGTGAACATTACCTAAAAACCTTATGCACCGATCAAGACAATCAACATCCATTCCGAAGAATTGATCATGTAACAGTTCAACGCTTTAATGACAAATATTATATTCAAGAGATGAGCTATACCAACACCCAAAATATGCAGCAAAATACTGTAAAATTTTCAGCTCAAGATATTCAATCTTTTCACCAAGCTGATCTCATTACTTTACGTAATCAGATCATTACTTTAAGTTTATTTGCTTTATTTGCACTATATGTTTGTTATCGAATTTTGCGAGACTTCCGAAAATTTTTAAATAAGTAATTTTATTTTCCTCATAAAAAAAGAGAGTACAAATACTCTCTTTTTATTCAAATATTTAAATCTTAAGATTTAAATGTGTCACACGCATTCACATCGCCACTTTTTAAACCAGTTTGAAACCATTGCATACGCTGTGCACTTGTACCATGCGTGAAACTATCTGGTACAGCTATACCCCGTGCTTTTTTCTGCAAATAATCATCGCCGATTTTATGTGCAGCATCCATCGCTTCCTCCACATCACCCTGATCTAAGAATTGCGTTTTTTGCTGTGTTTTATTCGCCCAAATACCCGCAAAACAATCGGCTTGCAACTCTAAACGCACAGACAATTGATTGCCTTGTGCTTGACTCGCTTGTTGACGTGCTTTTTGTACTTGCGATGAAATGCCTAATAAGTTTTGTACATGATGTCCAACCTCATGTGCAATCACATAAGCCTGTGCAAAATCACCAGCCTCATCACGTGTTGAAAGCTCAGTCTGATTTTGCTCACCCGAAATATCCATTTGCTGACGCATTTCACGAAAAAAAGTGGTATCCAAATAAACCGTTTGATCGGCAGGACAATAAAATGGTCCCATTGCGGATTCAGCCGAACCACATGCAGAACGATCCCGACCACTAAACATCACCAATTTCGGTGGACTATATTGTGCACCTTGTTGTTGAAAAATTTGTGTCCATGCATCTTCCGTATCTGCTAAAACTGTACCAACAAATGCTAAAGATTCTTTCTGCTCAGCTGTCATATTTTCAGGTGATGCACCTTGTGTTTGCTGACTTGAAGTCACTTGTTTAGTCGCTTGATAGGCCATTTGAGGATCAACCCCAAAAAACTTCCAGGCTACAAAGGCAACAATTAAACCTAAAATACTAATGCCACCAGCCTTTGCACCACCGCCACCTCGACGATCTTCAACATTTTCGCTAACACGTCGCCCTTTCCAACGCATAATTTTTATCCTTATTTTTAGCCGCTGCCTTGATCATAACTGATCTATTCAACTTTATACCGTTTTCGATGATGAACGAATTTTCTGAATCAAACCAATCACCAATACAACCACTAAACCAGCAATAAAACCAACCACAAAATTAATAAAAGTCGGCGTAATTGCCCCAATAATATTTCCAATCGCAGGAATCAGCTCCACATGATCTACAGCTTCTTCTGTCCAATGATGAAAGGTTGAAATCGCATGGGTAATAATACCACCACCCACAAGGAACATCGCAATCGTGCCAACAATCGTTAATGTTTTCATTAACTTTGGTGCAAATGCCAATAATCCACGCCCAATTTTTTGTTTAACACTTGATGCCTGTTCAGTTAAATACAAGCCCAAATCGTCAATCTTAACAATCATAGCAACAAAACCATAAACGCCAATTGTCATACCAATGGCAATCACTGAAAGTACGATGAGTTTCGTGCTAAACGTTGCTGCAACAACTGTTCCAAGTGAAATTACCACAATTTCAGCCGAAAGAATAAAGTCAGTACGCACAGCACCTTTAATTTTATCTTTCTCAAAGTTTACCAAATCAGTTTCTATAGTTTGAAGCTCATCTTTTGCTTCTTCTGTAGTCTTTGCTTTCTTGTGATGTAAGCTATGAAGTACTTTTTCAACACCTTCATAACATAAAAATAAACCGCCTATCATCAACAAAGGTGTAATTAACCAAGGTGCAAAAAAACTAATCGCTAATGCCAATGGCACCAAAATCAATTTATTGATAAATGAACCTTTTGCCACCGCCCAAACCACGGGTAATTCACGATCTGAACGTACACCACTGACTTGTTGAGCATTTAAGGCTAAATCATCACCCAATACACCCGCTGTTTTTTTTGCCGCCATCTTACTCATCACAGCAACGTCATCAAGGACTGCAGCAATATCATCGAGTAATATTAATAAACTACTTGCCATTTTTTTTCCTAATTTTTAGTTATGTCGCTATTTTAAATTGAAACCTGTGTTTTCTATAACTTATTTTGTACAAATATTTTAGTCAGTTGCTTCAGTTTATTTTTTCTCATGTCATTAAAACATAAGCACAATACACTTTGCCAAGTTCATTTAAATTCGTACTGACATAAAAAAAAATAATGCCGTACAATAAGCCCGAATTTAAAAACATGATGGTCGTTTTACGACGCTGGAATAAATAATGAGCACTCAAGACAATCGCCCTGTTATTTTGACAGGCGACCGCCCAACTGGACAACTTCATTTAGGTCACTTTGTTGGCTCTTTACGGTCACGTGTAGAATTACAAGATTCGCATCATCAGCACATTTTATTGGCTGATGCTCAAGCACTGACTGACAATGCTGATAATTTTGAAAAAGTACGTCGTAATATTATTGAAGTTGCGACCGATTATTTAGCTGTCGGTATTGATCCAACTAAAACGACTATTTGCGTTCAATCATGCCTGCCTGCATTAAATGAACTCACCATGTTGTATTTGAACTTTGTGACTGTTGCGCGTTTAGAACGTAATCCAACCATTAAATCTGAAATTCAGATGCGTGGTTTTGAACGAGATATTCCTGCTGGTTTCTTATGTTACCCTGTTGCCCAAGCAGCTGATATTACAGCATTTAAAGCCACTGTCGTTCCTGTAGGTGACGATCAAATTCCAATGATCGAACAAACTAACGAAATTGTGCGCCGTTTAAATCGTCAAATTGGTCATGATCTTTTACCTGAATGCAAAGTCTTGCTTTCAAATACAGGTCGTCTCCCTGGTTTTGATGGTAAAGCGAAAATGTCAAAATCGTTGGGCAATACCATTGTGCTTGATGCTTCTGACAAAGATATCAAAAAAGCAGTAAATGCAATGTATACCGATCCAAACCATTTGCGTATTGAAGATCCAGGTCAAGTTGAAGGTAATATTGTATTTGCTTATCTCGATGCATTTGATACCAACAAAGAAGAAGTTGCAGAACTGAAAGCACACTATCAACGTGGTGGTTTAGGTGATGGTACCGTGAAAAAACGTCTCGAAGGTGTGTTAAAAGAATTAATTACACCAATTCGTGAACGTCGTATGGAACTTGCTAAAGACCCAGATTACATCATGGATATCTTAAAAACAGGTACAGATAAATGTCGTGACATTACTCAACAAACCTTAGATGAGATTAAAGCAGGTTTGGGCGTATTTCATTTCTAAAGTGAATACGATGTGTATATTGATCTAGAACCTTGTCAAAGCCTTTTAAATAAAAGGCTTTTTCTTTTTGAGTATCTAACTTTTTTATGCAAATAAAACATTTTTTACGAGAATTTACACTTAATTACGTGAACACTGATGTTATTAAGCACTGTACTTTTTATACTTAATTTAAGTTCTGAATCTCCCCAGATTCATAACACTCTCCTTTACCGAAACTGAATATTCAGGTTCGTTGTTCCTACGCAGTGATTCCCCAATCATTGCGTATTTTTTTGCCAAAAACAGACAAACTTCAATAAAAATTAAATATAAAGCATTGATTTAATGAATTTATCACATGCATTTCAACTTGATCAAGTCGATTTAAAAATATACTATCAAGGTCACGCTAGATTTAATTGATCAATCAAAACCTTTTTTGAGCGTATAAAACAACGTGACTTTATTCTCTCTCAAATTATTTTTAATGTAAAAAACAAAAGAGTAATTACCCATGTGGGAACTTTTTATACATCCATCGAATCTCATTTTTAGTGTGTCTTTAAGCCTTATGGTTTTATTAGGTGTATTGGAATGTCTACTTTTGATTGTTGGCTCAAGTAGTCAAGGGTTTCTCGATCAATTTGTTCCTGATCAATTGATCGAAGCCCCACATTCTGAATTCGATGTCCACGTTGATCATGATGCTTTTGTTCAACTTCTTGATTGGTTGTATTTAGGTCGTATCCCCATGTTGGTGTGGCTCATTATTTTTTTAACCATTTACGCTTTAATAGGTTTTATCTTACAAAGCATTTTTTACAGTTTCAGCACACATTATTTTCCACTTTGGATTGCTGCTCCTGCTTGTTTAATTTTATGTATGCCTCTTGTTCGTATCTCTTCAGCTAGCATGGCTAAGATTTTACCTAAAGATGAAACTACAGCCATTCATAGTGATGAATTAATTGGTCGTACTGCCATTATTATCTTAGGTGAAGCACGATTAAATTACCCAGCTCAAGCACGAGTTAGAGATCAATTCGGTCAATCACATTACATTTTGGTTGAACCCGAAACCGATATTATTTTTGCTCAAGGTCAAGAAGTTTTACTCAGTGAACGAACAAGCATGGGTTTTCGTGCACAAGCAATCACTTAAAGCTCTATTTATATTTAAAAAATTTAATGACAACTTTAATTTATATTTTCAACCATAATCACAAGAGAACAACATATGCAAAGCTCTAATCTTTATTCCATTTTGGTTCTTGCTGGCATTATTTTAGCCGCATTGATTATTATTGGAATTATTATTGCCCGTCTTTATAAACGCTCAAGTAAAGAAGTTTCTTTTGTCCGTACAGGATTTGGCGGTGAAAAAGTGATTTTAGGTGGAGGTGCAATTGTTCTACCTGTTTTACACGAAGTCATTCCTGTCAATATGAATACCCTGCGTTTAGAAGTTAAACGTGCGGCAGATCAAGCTTTAATTACCAAAGATCGTATGCGTGTTGATGTTGCTGCTGAGTTTTACGTTCGTGTTAAACCTACTGCTGAATCAATTGCGACTGCTGCTCAAACACTCGGGCAGAAAACCATGCAACCGAATGAATTAAAGTCATTGGTTGAAGGTAAATTTGTCGATTCATTACGCTCTGTTGCTGCTGAAATGGCGATGGAAGAATTACATGAAAAGCGTGTCGATTTTGTACAAAAAGTTCAGCAAGCAGTATCAGAAGAATTATTTAAAAATGGTCTTGAACTTGAAACCGTATCATTAACTGGTCTAGATCAAACCGATTTTAAATTTTTCAATCCACAAAATATTTTCGATGCTGAAGGTCTAACGAAACTGACTGAAACCATTGAAGATCGCCGTAAAAAACGTAATGGTCTAGAACAAGATGCAGACCTTGCTATTAAAACTAAAAATCTTGAAACCGAGCAAGCACGTCTTAAAATTACTCGTGAAGAAGAATATTCGAAGATGGAACAAATCCGAGAACTCTCTATTCGCCGTGCGGAGCAACAAGCTGAAATTGCAACTCAAGAATCTGAAAAGCAACGTGAAGCAGGCGAAGCAAAAATTGCCTCTGATCGTCAAGTCCAATTAAAACAAATTGCTGCCGATCGTGATATTGAAAATGAAAATATTTTAAAAGCACAAGCCATTCAAAAAGCACAAGTTGAACAAAAGAAAACCATTGAACTTGCTGAACAAGACCGTGCAATTGCGATTGCTGAAAAATCTCGTGCAGAATCTGAAGCGAAAGCACTTGCGGATCAAGCCCGTGCACAAGCAGTCAAAGCCGAAGAGGAAGTCACCACTGTACGTGAAACTCAACGTGCTGAACGCTTAAAGGCTGTTGAACTTGTTGCAGCCAAACAAGTCGCTGAAACTGATGCAATTGCTATTACTGTGGCAGCAGAAGCATCAAAACAAGCTGCTGTGGATGATGCCGAAGCAGTGCGTACTGTTGCCGAAGCCGATGCAGAAAAAATTCGTTTAAAAGCAAAAGGTGAAGCCGATGCAAAAATTTTGCTCGCTCAAGCACAAGAAAAACAATATCAAGTTGATGCAGCAGGTACACGTGCAGTCAATGAAGCCAATAATATTTTGTCTTCTGAGCAAGTAGAAATGCAAATCCGCCTAGCATTATTAAAATATCTTCCTGAAATTATTCGTGAAAGTGTTAAACCAATTGAAAATATTGACGATATTAAAATTCTTCAGGTCAATGGTTTAGGAAATATTGGCTCTGCAACAGTGAATGGTGAAGCGAATGATCAAGGTCAGGTTGCCTTATCAGATCAAGTTGTAAATAGTGCCCTACGCTACCGTAGCCAAGCACCGCTCATTGATAGCTTAATGAGTGAATTGGGTATTCAAGGTGGTGATATCAATGGAATGACGCAAAGCCTTAAACCTAAAGTTGAATAAGTTTCGCTGACTTTATTTCAGCAAATTTCTTTGAGTCAAGTCCTACCTTTTGCTTGAATTTTCTCATACGAATAAGTACTGAATATACAAAGTATTCAGTACTTTTTAATACCGTAAAATCATCATTTATTTAGGTCATAATATTTTATTTTGGCTTCATTTTATCTGTAGCGCACCGTGACAGGCTTTATCGTAGATTCAAAAATTGATAAATTTTACTTTTACCTTATTTGTGATGTCTTTTTGAGTTTATATTTTACCACCACAGGTTACAGTACCTTTCATCATCCTGAGTGCTTAACAAAGCTATAGGATGCCATGCAAAAAGAGCCCGCCCCCCCTACCTTTTAATTTGCTTACGCCCTGTTAAGATTATTTTTCAAACAGTTGAATTTATTTTTAAAAGATTTAGAGTAATACATACTTTTTAAATTTTACGATTAAGCATAGAATCTCGCCCATCCATTTTTATAAAAATATGTGTGATGAAATTCTCATTTTTAATCATATGCTCAGCCATTTTAGCTGGGTGTACACTCGGCACACCTCGTGAACTCAAAAAAGCCGAAGTTATACTTAATCAATTTGAATGTAAAAATATTGAAACAGGGCAACTAAACCACAGTGCAATTACGAGCTATCATGAACGCACTCTATCGGTCAGTAAAGAAAAAGCATCGTCTTATGTTGAAAGTTATAAGGAAGGCGAGGAAATTTTTCGTATTCCCCTCGATCAAGTGGTTCAACAACAATATGATATTTATAAATCTGCTTGCGAATCTTTAGGCGGTGTATCAAAAATCAACTAAAAAGCATTTAAGATTTTAATTTTCAAAAATAAAAGACAGGTCTATCCTGTCTTTTATCATTTTAAATCGTCTTTAATACTTATTCTTGAGATGAATGATAGCGGATATCAACACTGAATAATTCAGGAAATTTAGGATTGATCTGTGCATAAAAAGCCATAATTTCAGCCATGTCTTTTTCATAGTCGCCTGTTGGATAAATAATCTTCCCAACACCTGTAGTTTTTTTATCATAATCCATATATGCAAGAGCAATAGGTACACCTGCATTGATGGCAACATGATAAAAGCCTGTTTTCCATTTTTCTTGTTTAGCACGTGTTCCTTCTGGTGTCACCAACATCACTAATTTTTCATGTGTTTTAAATAAGTCTGACATCAATTCAACCATACTTGAGCGTGCTTCACCCTCTTTTTTAGGCCGACGATTAATACCTATGCCACCCATTGCACGGACAAAAGGACCCAATGGCAATTTCATATAACTGTCTTTAATTGTGATGCGAACATTCACACCTAAAGCTTTAAGTGCAAGACGCGCATACAAAGCATCCCAGTTACTAGTATGTGGTGCAGCAATCATGACACATTGATCAATATTTAAATCCCAATGATTATCAATTTTCCATCCTATCAATCCAAGGCTTTGTTCTGCCAATTTTTCAAACACGTTATATACTCAATAAAATAATGCGTGGATTGTAGCAACCAGATCAAAATATGAAAGCTCAATTTGACAGAAAATTTATCAATTAATATATATGTGTATAATTTTTTAAGCATTCATAAATACTTAAAATTACTTATTTTTTTATTTTATTTTCATATAATGATTTTAATGTAAAAAATAAATAAGTTCGCCAAAAGAAAGATCACAATTATTCTCAATTTTATATATCAATACGTTCTTTATTGAATATTTTACAACCATAGAAGCAGAGTTTTGCCTATAAAATTTTTTATGTATTATGGCGAGATCCAACTCATAAAAATATATAACTCAACACAATCCTTTCGTATTTATGTTTATTTTTACATTACATACATATTCCTTTGAAAACATGAATTGTATTCTTATTCTGAAACTCTACTCATTCTACTTATTTTTTATAATATTAAATTGGATCATATGATGAAAAAAACACTCCTAATGATTTCTATACTAGGACTTACACTTAGTGCATGTTCTAAACCAACACATGAAGCAACTGATGACATCCAAAGTACGCCTCAAACACAAGCTGCAACGACACATGAAGCCGCAGTTCCAACTATTGACAGCGAACATAATGCACAAAACAGTCTAGATTGGGAAGGACTCTATACAGGTCTATTTCCATGTGCTGACTGTAGTGGTATCGAAACTCAATTGGAATTAAAACCCAATCATCAATACCAACTTACAGAAGTTTATCAAGGTAAGGGAGATGGTAAAGAGTTTAAATCTGAAGGAACATTTAGTTTTGACCCTTCAGGAACAATCATTACACTTGATCAAAATGCAGAAAAACGTAAATTTTTTGTCGGTGAAAATCAATTAGAAGCGCGTGATATTGAAACGGGTGAAAAAATTGAAAGTACACTTGCTGAACATTATGTTTTAACGAAAAAAACCGATTAACCTATGATCCAATTGAGTCTTAAAATGCTCAATTTTATTTATTTTAATGCATAAAAAAAACCCTGCTTGGCAGGGTTTTTTTTGAATCAATTTCGAGGATTAACCACCGAATTGGTTCATTGTGTTTTTAGCATCATCATGCGCTTTAAGTGCGTTGTCGCCAGAGAAGATTTCTTTGTGATCATCACCGATATCAGAACCAGCCATTGCTTGGTGCTTAACAGCAGAGATACCACCACGGATTTCTTTACGTTGTACGCCAGCTACATAAGCCAACATACCTTCAGAACCGAAGTAACCTTGTGCAAGCTCATGAGTAGAAAGCGCTGCAGTGTGGTAAGTCGGAAGTGTGATCAAGTGATGGAACACACCTGCTTCACGAGAAGCATCTGCTTGGAAAGTACGGATTTTAGCATCAGCATCAGCAGCTAATTCAGTAGCATCGTACTCAGCACTCATTAATTTAGCGCGGTCGTAAGCAGAAACGTCTTTACCTTCAGCAACCCAACGGTCATAAGACTGTTGACGGAAGTTTAAAGTCCAGTTGAAAGATGGAGAGTTGTTATAAACAAGCTTCGCATTTGGAACTGATTCTTTAACACGGTTAACCATGTGAGCGATTTCTTCAACGTTTGGCGTTGCAGTTTCGATCCAAAGAAGGTCAGCACCGTTTTGAAGGCTAGATACGCAGTCAAGTACAACACGATCAATTTGAGTGTCAGCACGGAACTGATACAAACCAGAAGCTAAACGCTTAGGACGGTGTAATTTACCGTTACGTTTGATTAAGATTTCGTCTTCTTGAGCATCAGCGATGTCAATTTCAACTGTGTCTAAGTAGCTAATGTACTGAGAAGCGATGTCACCTGGCTCTTTAACCACTGGGATTTTTTGAGTTAAGTCAGCGCCTTCAGAGTCAGTACGTGCAACAATGATACCGTCATCAAGACCCATTTCTAAGAATGCATAACGTAATGCATGGATTTTAGCGATGAAGTCTTCATGTGGAACTGTTACTTTACCAGCTTGGTGACCACATTGTTTAGCATCAGATACTTGGTTTTCGATTTGTAGTGCACATGCACCCGCTTCAATCATTTTACGAGCAAGTAAGTAAGTCGCTTCTTCGTTACCGAAACCAGCATCGATATCCGCAATAATTGGAACGATGTGAGTTTGGAAACCGTCAATTTGAGCAGTAATTTCTTTCGCTTTAGCTGCATCGCCTGCTTCGTTTGCTTTTTTAAGCGCACGGAACAAATCGTTTAATTCTTTCGCATCAGCTTGACGAAGGAAAGTATAGATTTCTTCAATTAACGCAGGTACTGAAGTTTTTTCGTGCATAGATTGGTCAGGAAGTGGACCAAATTCTGAACGAAGAGCAGCAACCATCCAACCAGAAAGGTAGATATAACGACGTTCAGTTGTACCGAAGTATTTTTTGTTCGCAATAATTTTTTGTTGTGCGATGAAACCGTGCCAGCAACCCAAAGACTGAGTGTATTTGCTAGAATCAGCATCATAAGCAGCCATATCTTGACGCATAATCGCAGCGGTATATTTTGCAATGTCTAAACCAGTTTTGAATTGGTTTTGCATTTGCATACGTGCAGCATCTTCTGGGCTAATATCGCGCCAAGTGCTTCCGAATTTTGCTTTTAATTCGCGGATTGCATCTACTGCTGTTTGATATTGAGTCATGATATTTCCTGTATATAATTTTAGGATTTCATCAATTGAAGGGCTAAATCGAAATTTTAAAAACTGTTCAGATTTAGTACACCTCGTTGCTATGGACTTAGCTTAGTTTGAGTCAAATAATTTATCCAATATCTTGCTGTAATTTTCAGTATTTATTTAAAAAATATATAGATCAAAGTCGTATTATAATTAGAGTTGCATTTAATAAATATATGTTTTTATTTATTTTATTTTTTCAATATTTTTTATTTCTTGTTTAAATTAAAGACAAAAACTCAAAAGTCACATTATTAGACCTAAGTCTTAGCTGTTTCAAAATAATTCGAAAATAGGTCAATTCAGCCAATTTTTTAAAAAATCTACAATTTTAAACGCGCAAATATTAAACAACTACACGAGCAAATCATACGCAATAATATAACATAGTGTTATCATTCAACAACACTTCTTCAATATAACCTTTACCCCAAAGTATCTATTGATCACCAATCAAAATAAAAGCTCCCACAGATAGAGTGCAAATAAAATTAAAATCACCTAAATGAATGTTGAGAATCAGATGCAAATTTCGTCAGCTTTTAACACAAAAGACTTTGCTTATGGCATAATCCATCGTGATTTCTAAATTTTATTTTCGGTATTTATTTTATGAATCTTGAGCGGGTCGACCTCAACTTACTGATTTACCTTGATGTACTGTTACGTGAAAAAAATGTAACTCGTGCTGCAGAACAACTTGGTGTAACTCAGCCAGCTATGAGTAATATTTTACGTCGTTTACGTAATTTATTTAATGATCCTTTATTGATTCGCTCATCTGAAGGCATGACACCAACAGAACGTGCATTGGAATTACAACCACGTATTCGTGATGCGCTATCTGATTTGTCGATGATTTTGGAACCACGTACAGAGTTTCGTCCTTATACGTCTAATCGTGTTTTTCGAATTATGACCTCTGATTATGCAGAAGCGACTTTAGTTCCTCGATTAGTCAAAGCCTTACGTTCAGAAGCCCCCAATGTCGTACTGGACTTTTTAACACCAAGTGATGTGTCATATCGTGACATGGAGCAAGGTAAAGTCGATCTTGCCATTAACCGCTTCAATGAAATTCCACAAAGTTTTCACCAAGTTTTAGTATGGCGTGACAGTTTTTCATGCTTACTCAACGGCAAACACCCTGCCGCCAATAACTTGAACTTAAAAAGTTACCTCGATGCACAGCATATTTGGGTTTCAAAAACAGGTATGGGCGTAGGCTTTGGAGTAAATCCTGAAAAACAAGCTGGACTTGGATGGATTGATCAGGCTTTAGAACGAATTGGTCAAAAACGTAAAATTTCTGTTTTTACTCGGCATTATCAAATGCCTGCACTTTTGGCATCCAATGTTGATTTGGTCGCAACGCTGCCAACACGTATTGCACAGTTACAAGCCAACAGCCAAAATTTGCTCATCAAAGACCCTCCTTTTTATATTCCTGAATTTGAATTGAAAATGGCTTGGTGTCCTTTATTGCATCATCATCCTGCACATCGTTGGTTACGTCAGCTAATTTTGTATGTGGCTCGTCAGATGGTTGAAGAAGAAAATCGTGAATTTTTAACAAATAATTCTCATTTCTCTCAATATTAAGCTGATTTTAATAAAAAAACTAAATTGTTATTTTTTTGCTTTATACTCGTCCAAACAATGAAACAATTCATTGTTTGGATATTTATGTGTTAAAAATATTCATAATAATGAAAATACACAGGTGGATGCGTGAGCCTTTTCCAAAACATCGTTATTATCGCCATACTTATTGCCGGGGCGGGTTTTTTATCTCTGACAGAAATTGCACTTGCTGGTGCAAGAAAAGTTAAATTAAAAATCCTCGCGGAATCAGGTGATATTCGTGCGCAAAAAGTATTAGATTTACAAGAAAATTCAGCAAATTTCTTTGCAGCCTCGCAAATTGGTTTAAATGCCATTGCCATCTTGGGTGGTATATTGGGTGAAGGTGCATTCCGACCTTATTTTCTCAATTTTGTGATGCAGTTTTATCAAGGTACTTGGGCTGAATCCATTAGTTTTGCATTGTCCTTCACTTTAGTAACTTCATTATTTATTTTATTTGCAGATCTAATGCCAAAACGTATGGCAATGATTGCACCTGAAAAAATTGCTGTTTCCGTTATTAATCCGATTCAAGTTTTTATTACCGTTTGTAAACCTTTGGCATGGATCATCAATGCTATTGCCAATGTGTTATTTCGATTGTTTAAAGTCAATACCATTCGTGACGACAACATTACTTTTGATGATATCTCTGCCGTTATGGATGCAGGTGCACAAGCTGGAGTTTTACAAAAACAAGAGCATCATTTTATTGAAAATGTATTTGAACTCGAAGAACGTAATGTTCCATCGAGTATGACTACCCGTGAAAATGTCATTTATTTTACATTGAATGAATCTGAAGAAAGTATTCGCCAGAAATTAGCACAATATCCATATTCAAAATTTTTGGTTTGTAGCGAAAATATTGATGATGTTATTGGCTATGTCGATGCCAAAGATATTTTGGTTCGTATTCTTAAAAACCAGTCATTATTACAACTTAACGAAAGTACCATCCGTAATGTTTTAACTATTCCAGACACACTGACCTTATCGGAACTACTTGACCGATTTCGTTCAACCAAAGAAAAATTTGCGGTTGTAATCAATGAATATGCACTGGTCGTAGGTGTCATTACCCTCTCTGATATTATGATTACTGTGATGGGTGATTGGGTTACCCCTGTTGAAGCTGACATACAAATTATTAAACGGGACAATAATTCATGGCTCATTGAAGGCAGTACGCCTATTGAAGACCTGAAACATGCACTTGAAATTGATGAAATGCCCGATGAAGAAAATTACGAAACTCTTGCTGGTTTTATGATGTATCGCCTACGTAAAATTCCTCGCCCTGCTGATGCAGTGATATTTGGCAATTATAAGTTTGAAGTGGTTGATGTTGATCATTTTAAAATTGACCAATTACTTGTCACCCGTTTATTAGATCACTCAGACGCACCTGTTGCTGATGAATAATATCTGTTCATTCCAATTGGCTGAAGCCGAATCTTCGGCTTTTTAATGCCTCCTGTTTTTATATAATTTTTTAGACGCAGACATTACCTGTGTAATTGCTGTTAATTTTGGCTAGATTACTCAGACTAAATATTAAGATTACCTCGACTCGCAAGTAGTTGATAACGGACAACCAAACCTCAGTTAAAGCATTGAAATAATTCATCCGAGTTTCGATCAATAGATTTTGTGAATTAATCACTTCAAGCAATTGTCCAGCACCTGCTTGATAACGCCCTTGGGAAACAATTTACACATCTTCCGCATTATCATCGAGTTTCTACAACGCTGTTATATTTTCATAAATCGCTTGTATAGTACATAAGCACACATGCAAGTAGTAACCCAATTTCGTATATATAATTAAAGCAACCCGCAACAGCCATATAGAAAATATCAGGAGGGATGATAAACATCACAATAAAAAAACTCACAACAACAGCATAAGCTTGCTTGTTTTCTAAAATATCTAAAGCAATGCCTAGAAATAAGATTTCAGTAAAACCCACTTCAAACATAACAATTGAACTCTATTTAGGATCGTTCAATGTCGTGTCATCTTTTACCGCTTGCTTAAAATCCTTTACGGCCCCACCGATATCCTTACCAAAATTTTTAAATTTTGTAGTTCCCAAAATAACCAATACAATGATTACAAACAAAATGATATGACCAATCGATAAATCCATCATTTAGAAGTATCCTTTATTTAAATTTTCTTAAAGTTTAGGTGTTATTTTTTATTTTCACATCCATATTGTTAAATTATGCTTAACCAAATCTTAAAGATTTTCTAATTATATGATTTGCTCAAATGAACATTTGTATTTGTAATAAGTGCCATTTTTTACTGATACACTTTAATAAAATACAATATTATTTTTTTATTTAAAATTACAAAAATCAAAGTAAGTTAAAAATAAATATAAAACAATTATTTATTTTTAACTTTAAAATCATCTAGTCAATAATTAAACAATCAATCAAAGACAATTATTTCGCTGAATGATCATTTGATAAATCATATTTATTTTGAATTATTTAGGTTAGTTTAAAAAACCATTAAACTTCGGATGAAATTATCCCAACAACAAGATCATTCAAAATCAAAGGATTGAACTATGCTAACCGTCCTCGGTCTTAGCATGATTATGTGCTTTATGTACTTAATCATGTCTAGGCGCCTTACACCCCTTGTTGCCCTCACATTGATTCCTGTTATTTTTGCACTTATTGCTTATGGGCTCGGTTTCTTTGTTGACAGCTTAAGTCATATCCAAATTCATGAACTTGGCGAAATGATGCTCGAAGGTGTAAAGAAGCTTGCCCCGACAGGTATTATGCTTTTATTCGCTATTCTTTATTTTGCCATCATGATTGACACTGGATTATTCGATCCTTCTGTTCGCTTCATTTTACGGCTTGTTAAAGGTGATCCGCTTAAAGTTATTCTTGGCACTATTACCCTGACTATTATTGTCTCTCTTGATGGTGATGGCTCAACCACCTATATGATCTGTGTGGCTGCAATGCTTCCACTTTATAAACGTCTAGGCATGAGCCCACTGATCATGGCATGTCTAATGATGCTTGCAAGCGGCATTATGAACTTAACCCCTTGGGGTGGTCCAACTGCTCGTGCTGCTAGTGCATTACATGTCGATCCAAGTGATGTTTTTGTTCCAATGATCTTACCAATGCTCTGTGCGATTGCATGGCTATATTTCCTTGGCTTTATGTACGGACGTATGGAACGTAAGCGCTTAGGTATTATTGATCTTGATGTGAGTCATGGTGATAGCATTCAAATCTCAACTAACCCTGAAGCCAATCGTGCACACTTAAGATGGTTTAATGCTTTATTGACTATTGTATTGATGGTCTGTCTTGTCAAAAGCGTCTTACCACTTTCAATTCTCTTTATGATTGCATTGAGTATCGCACTTGTTGTGAACTACAAAGATATTGATATGCAAAGAAGTTTGGTTGCTCACCATGCAGGAAGTGCGCTCAATGTAGTGGGTATTATTTTTGCAGCCGGAATTTTCACTGGCATTTTAACCGGCACGGGCATGGTCGATGCTATGTCTAAGGAATTAGTTGCGATCATTCCTGAAAGTATGGGACCTTTTCTCGCACCAATTACAGCAATTGTCAGTATGCCGTTAACCTTCTTTATGTCGAATGATGCATTCTATTATGGTGTTCTACCTGTTCTATCGGAAGCAGCAGCACACTATGGCATTACCCCTGTAGAAATGGCACGCGCATCTATTGTGGGTCAACCTGTACATTTACTCTCACCATTAGTGCCATCAACCTATTTACTCTGTGGATTAGCAGGCATTGAAATGGGACAACATCAAAAATTTGCCATTAAATGGGCGATTGTAACCTGTTTAGTCATGCTCGTTACTGCGATGCTTTTTGGTATATTCCCACTGTATTCGACTTTACCTTAAAGCAAAAGACATTCGGCTGATGCTAGAATCAGCTATATCATTAATTTATACGTATGTACAAAAAAGCCAATCTATTTCAGATTGGCTTTTTTACAAAATCAAAATATTAATTTTGTACTACGCGCTGAGCAATGCATCTAGAGTCGCTTGATAGTGAATACGAATATCATCATTTAAAATATTGAACGCATTATCAAACTGAACCATTGGCCAACCTTCTTTCCAAAATGGGAAAATGTTGTGCAAATCATGTGTCACAACCGCATCTTCACGTAAAATAGCTTGTGCGACTTGTGATAATACTTGTGCTGTTTCTGCACCATCAATATCCATATAATCAATGCCCTTGGCTTTCAAAATACGGATTCGATCTTTTTTATAACGAATTTTCTTCGCTTGAGCTTCATTTAAATTCAAAGCTAAAGTCACTGCTTCAACAAACTTCTCTTCAAAGCTTTCATGCAATGCAACCAATGCCTGCTTATGAGATTCCTGACGACCCGCTTTGCCTCCTTGACGAATAATATCTTGTGCTTGGATATCAAGCTCGTCATTTTTCATGGATTGTAAAATATCCATAATTTCGATATCACTAAGTGATGCAGGCGTTTGTTTAGTCATGGGAGTCCGAAAAACAGAAAATTTAATCTACCTATTTTCGCATAATTTCACGCAGAAAGCTGAGTTAAATGAAAAGATGAAATGATCAGCAGTTTTTGGCACAATGTTTAGCATAATAATCTTATAAAGATAGATCATTTCTATGCCTTTTTCTATTTCTGCAATTCTTGCTTGCACTTGTTTCTATTCGAGCATTTATTTGATTTATTTCTATTTTACAAAAAATAATCACCCATTTTTACTTATTTTAGCGGCGGTTTTACTTATCCTTGCTGTCATGATTACACCCGCTGCTTATGAACAAAAAAGACGTAACCGTTTTAATGAAACGCTGTGGCATGACCATTGGTTTACGTATCCACTCATTACTTGGTGGCGTTTGTTCAGTTGGCCTATACGAATTTTACTTTCTAAATTTTTTGATTAAATGATTGTGTTATACCTTCTCCCTTGGGAAAAGGTATACATTGAGCAAAATCAATACTTCATGTTAAAGCACTTCAACCACAACTTTACCAATATGCTCGCCTGTATCCATACATGCATGAGCCGCTTGAATTTGATCAAATTTAAAGGTTTGATAAATCATTGGCAGACATTCACCTTTTGCCCAAAGTGGTGCAACTTGTGTTTGTAAACCTTGAGCAATTTCAGCTTTTTCGGCTGTAGTACGCGCACGCATAGTTGAGCCTGTAATAGTCAAACGTTTCATCATAATCTGACCGAGTTTCACATCTTTAGCTTTTGCACCACCTAAAAATGCAATATAAACTAAACGTCCATCATGGCGTAGCAAGTTTAAATTTTGTTCTAAATATGGCGCACCTACCATATCTAAAATGATATCGACACCGCCATTTTCAGTTTTTTCATTAATCACTTGTTCAAAATTTTGCGTCTTATAATTAATTGCATCCGTTAAATGGCTAATAGCTTCAACTTTTTCATTAGAACCAACCGTTGCAAATGATTTTAAACCCAATGATTTTGCAAGCATCAATGCCGTCGTACCAATCCCGCTTGTACCACCATGGACAAGTAGAGTTTCCCCAGTTTTGGCTTTACCCATTTGAAATACATTTGCCCAAACAGTAAAGAATGTTTCTGGAATTGCCGCCGCTTGCACAAAACTGACGCCTTGTGGAATCGTCAATGTTTGGCTTTCAGGTACAACACAATATTCTGCGTAACCACCACCATTGGTTAAACCGCAAACTTGATCACCCACTTTAAACTGCGTAACTGTATCACCAACAGCTACAATTTCCCCTGCAACTTCAAGCCCAGGAACTGGCGTTACGCCTTTTGGCATAGGATATAAACCTTGACGTTGCAAAATGTCAGGGCGATTAATTCCAAATGCATGTACTTTGACTAAAACCTCATCTGCGTTTACTTCAGGAATACTGACTGTTTCATAAGCCAATTTTTCCACACCGCCTGGTTCAGTAATAATCACCTGCTGCATACTTGTTGCGATCATTTGGTTTAACATCATTCTTCCTATTTAATTCATTACTTTTCAAATTTTATGTATTTGAACATAAAGTTGCTCAAGAATGAATAACAGTGGACTTATGTATAATTTGTTTTTATTTAGCAAATGAATAGTGATGGTCTAATGCATTATATTATCGAATATACAGAAAATAATTATAGTGACTTTGAATGGCATGATGGCTTTGCTGTGATTCGTTTTTACGCAGATTGGTGTGCACCCTGTGTACAAAATTTTCCATTTTTTGAACAAACGGCTACGTATTTTCAAAGTACACAAATCAACATTAAATTTGGGAAAGTGAATATCGACCAATCCCCCATTCTCACTTTACGCTATAACGTCTACGGACTCCCATCAACCTTAATTTTTTACCAAGGAAAAATTATTCAGCGTATTGTAGGCGTTAAAAATGTGCTAGAAATGCAAAATATTTTAAGCCGAACATTCGCTCATATTGAAGATTAAATCACTTATTTTTCCAAATGACTGGGTGCATACACAAACTGCATCAAAAATTTACGTACCAAAGGTAACATCACTAAAATCAGTGGAAATGCGAGAAGCCATGATATGCCCCATGCATGTAACCAAGTTGATAAAAACCCATCAATAAACCCTAAATTCATCCACATGTTAAAACATGAAATAGTGCCACTCATGATGGCTGATAAAATTAATGGCATTAACCAAGCCAAGTGTTTAGGGTGAAATTTTGGAAAATGATTTGACATATAAGACCTATTTTTTAATTCATTTCATCTTGATTTTGAGTTTTAACGGTTTGCTTTAAAGCTTTCATAAAGTGTGCAAACTGTGGCAAAAATTCTTTAAATAGCGGAATGTCTTTATTTTCCAATAAAGTTTCACCAAATAGTTTCAATCCCACGGTAAATGCTTTAGTTTTTTCATCATCAAGTAAGTTAGCTTTAGCCAATTTTTCCAAAATTTTAAATAAATCATCATGGTTATAGGCTTGAAACTGTAAAACCTCGCTGTAGCTTGAAGGCTGACCTTGCGCATCGGCAATGTGTTTTACAGTTACTTCATATTGATGTTGTTTCATGTTCTGCTCCTATAAACGACTAATTTCAACAGCGGCTTGATCTATCTTATCGGCTATATCTTGGACTTGTTCTACACTCAGTTCGCAGTGTTGAATTTTGAGGCGTAGCGAGGCTTTAAGATGCTCCATCGCACGTTTAATCTCTAAATATTGTTGGTTGTTTTGAATCTGTTTGCGAGTATCAAAACGATTCATTATTTTTTCAACCGTTTCAATTTGCTGTTGTAAATGCACCATTCCTGCATCTGTTATACGATATTGTTTACGATCATCTAACGTTATATCTGACTGAATAAACTGTTGTTCTTCAAGATAATTTAACGTTGGATAAATCGTACCTGTGCTTGGGCTATAACCACCACCCACAATATTGCCAATTTCTTTAATAATGTCATAACTAAACTGAGGGGTTTGCGCAATCAGATGTAATACCAAAAGCTTCATATGCCCTGCTTCAAACAGGCGTTTGCGTGGCTTTTTACTATTTTCGATATCAATAAAATCTTCTGAATTTGACATCATTAAGACATACCATAAGACTTATTAAGATATATCTTATATGTGAAGTAATAAAATTTCAACCTTATAATTTTTAAATTACAACACCACAACTACAGTGCCTTCCTATTCCTTACTAAAAATATAGATTCTTTATTTTTAGCTTCATGTGATACAGCAAAAATAGGTTAAACAATATCTATCAAAAAACGATATATTTTAAACTGTTAAAAGATTATGATCGATTTGAAAATACAATTTTATTGAGATAAAAATTAAACCATCTCAGCTGCAAAATTTGAGGTGCAGCATTATGTTTAACCATCTTTCGATGACATGGCAAAATCGACTTGAAATTGCATTTTTCACAGGCTTAAGCACATTGGCAATTATCGCTTGGGCGTGGTTTTTACAGTTCCCTTGGGATTATGCTTTCAAAGCTATCGTTATATTTCAAGTTCTGGCTTATTTTTATATTAATTAGGTCGAATTCTAAGCATCAAAAGTAAATGGTGCATCTGGATGGAGCTTTTTGATATTCTTTGATTTTCAGGCTATTTTCGTCGCCATAATAAGCATAAGCCGCGGAGTCATTTGGCTACTCCACTTACGACATTAAATATTCTAAAAATAATGACCAACTCTCACAGTCGCTTATATTTTCATTTTTTAAAAACTCTACTTATATAATGACTACAAACAGCATTTTTTATTTATATCAAGATTACTATTCAAAGGCTTGATTCTTTTTTGCTTTATTCTGAATCTATTCACGCGCATAGCAATATACTTTTTCAATATAATTGAATCATCTAATTCAATGCATTCACCTATTGTATTGTCATAAAAAAGCCCACTGACGTGGGCTTTTCACATCAATTCATCTATTACAGTCGAACAGTTTCCACAATTTTCTCAGCAAGTTCTTCAACAGCTTCCTGAGTTAATGTTACATCTGCACCTTGCTCCAGATCAGTGATCACAACAATACCTGTTTGACGAAGTAATGCCACTTGTTCTGCTGTTAAGCCAACTTTAGCAATTGCAACTACACCTTGCTGAATGAGCAAACTCTCAAGTGCTTGCGCATTTTCAAGTGCTTTAGCTGTTACAGCCACAACAGCAGGTTTCTGACCCAAACGAGCTGCACGCGCTTCTGCTGTGACAGGTTCATCATGCGCTGACCATTCGATTGCAGACTCAACCATACCTGCACCCACCGTTACATTGCTTAAACGGTCAATGAAAATAAATGAGCCTGTATAACGACTGTCGTTATAACGGTCAAAGACCATAGGTACATCAAACTCAATATCAATATCAGCAATGGCATTTAAATCTAATTGATCAACTTCCATTTTTTCCAAAGTATTCACATTGGTACGGAAATTGATTTTAGATACTTTGGCAGGAATGGTTTGCGTACCAAACTTAACGTTAAATAACTTACCCACCACTAAAGGTTGATCTGCCATCCATACCACAGTTGCACGAGCCGAACGTGAAATGAGTGGTTGCTCTCCAGCTTTCACCAAAACATTACCACGAGAAACGTCGATCTCATCATTCAAGGTCAACGTCACTGCTTGACCTGCAATAGCATGTTCTAAATTGCCATCAAAAGTCACAATCTCTTTAACTGTTGATTTTTTGCCTGATGGCAAAGTCACGATTTCATCGCCAACTTTCACAGAACCTAAAGCAATCGTACCGCAGAAACCACGGAAGTCGAGGTTCGGACGATTCACATACTGCACAGGAAAACGGAATTCATGTGCGCTTGTGTCACGGCTGATTTCGACTGTTTCCAAAGTATTCATCAGTGTTTTACCGTTATACCACGGCGTATTCGCTGATGGATTCACCACATTATCACCATTCAATGCAGAAATTGGTGTGAAGATAATATTGGCAGGTTTGCGATCACCCAATTGATTGACGAAATCATTGTACTCTGCTTGAATTTCGTTGAAGCGAGTTTCAGAGAATTCAACCAAGTCCATCTTATTGATCGCAACTACAATATTACGAATCCCTAAAAGGCTCGCAATATAAGTATGACGACGCGTTTGTGTTTGAACACCATAACGAGCATCGATCAAAATAATCGCAAGATCCGCAGTAGACGCACCTGTCGCCATGTTACGCGTATATTGCTCATGCCCTGGAGTATCCGCAATGATGAATTTACGTTTTTCAGTCGAGAAATAACGATAAGCGACATCAATGGTAATCCCTTGCTCACGTTCAGCTTGTAGACCGTCTACAAGTAACGCCAAGTCAGGTGCATCACCTGTTGTACCGACTTTTTTTGAATCACGAGTTACGGCTTGTAACTGATCTTCATAAATCAATTTTGAATCGTAAAGTAAACGACCGATTAAAGTTGATTTACCATCATCCACATTACCGCAAGTTAGAAAGCGCAATAAGTCTTTATTTTCGTGCTGTTTTAAATATGCCAAGATATCTTGGCTAATCAATTCTGATTGATGAGACATCGCTCAAAGCTCCACAATATTCTTTAGAAATCGGTTTTTTAATCTCCCTATATCCCTCTTTGAGAAAGAGGGACTTTCCACTCTTTCTTTTCAGGATTCACCCTCTTTTAAAAGATGAGTAGCACTGCTGCGCATGGGGGGAGATTAAAAATTAATTTAGAAATAACCTTCTTGCTTTTTCTTTTCCATCGAGCCCGCTTCATCATGGTCAATCATACGACCTTGACGCTCTGAGCTTGTTGCCAAAAGCATTTCTTGGATAATTTCAGGCAAGGTATCCGCTTTAGATTCAACTGCGCCAGTCAATGGGTAACAGCCTAAAGTACGGAAACGTACCGATTTCATTTGTGGAACTTCACCTTCTTTCAAGCGCATACGTTCATCATCAACCATGATGAGCGTACCATCACGCTCAACAACTGGACGCTCAGCAGCCAAATATAAAGGCACTAAAGGAATACTTTCTTGATAAATATATTGCCAAATGTCTAATTCAGTCCAGTTTGACAATGGGAATACACGAATACTTTCACCTTTGTTCACTTTACCATTGTAAAGATTCCAAAGTTCAGGACGTTGGTTTTTCGGATCCCAACGATGTTTAGAATCACGGAACGAATAAACACGTTCTTTAGCACGTGATTTTTCTTCATCACGGCGTGCGCCACCAAAAGCCGCATCAAACTGATATTTATCCAAAGCTTGCTTTAAGCCTTGGGTTTTCATAATGTCAGTATATTTTGAACTACCGTAATCGAATGGATTTACATCTGCATCTTTGCCTTCTTTATTCTGATGAACAATTAGGTCAAAACCATGCTCTTTTGCCATATTATCGCGGAACTTAATCATTTCCTTAAACTTCCAACCTGTGTCGACATGCAACAGTGGGAAAGGAAGTTTTGCAGGATAAAATGCTTTTAATGCAAGATGCAGCATTACTGCTGAGTCTTTCCCGATTGAATAAAGCATGACTGGGTTTTCAAACTCAGCAGCAACTTCACGGATAATATGAATACTCTCAGCTTCAAGTTGCTTGAGATGAGTAAGTCTTTCCTCAGATATAGACATTGACAGCACCAACTCACAAAAACGTGTACTTATTACACATATTAAAATTTATATTCATTATAGTGATTTACAATCCCTTTCTATTGCTTGTTTTTTTATATTGATATAAAAAAACATCATATATAAATCACGAGAACGCAATAAAATGATGACCAATATCCTTTCATTAGAACAGATAAAGTTTGAGCAATGGCTTCCTCTTTGGCAAGGTTATTTAAACTTTTATAAATCAGAAATGACAGAACAACAAATAAGATTATCTTGGAAGAGAATCACAAATTCAGAGCAAGCAGATATGTTTGGTTATGCGCTGATTCATGAAGGAAAAATGATGGGTTTTGTACATTTAATTTCACACATGAGTATGTGGACAGAAAAACCGTATTGTTATTTACAAGATTTATATATTGATGAAAATTTTAGAAATCAAGGATTTGCTCGTAAACTGATTGAACATAGTTATACAGTATGTGCTGAAAAATTTGATCGTATCTATTGGCTAACACAAAAATCGAATATCGCCGCACAATATCTTTATGATCAAGTTGCGAGTCAAACAGGATTTATTCAGTATAAACAGACACTCTAAAATTCGTATTGTTGAAGTTATGCAATTTTATTAAAAAAAGGCTTATCCAATATGAATAAGCCTTAAAATACATAAAAGCACAACCTCATCTTTCATGCTTTAAAGTAGGAATAACTTATTCATCAAGGTCATGATGGATAAGCACTTATAGAATAACGTTCTAAAAATAACAGTGCTATACCTGAAATCAGGTATTTTTATACTTTAATTAATCGTTCATTATATAAAAGTCCATATGTAATATATTGATATGAACTTTTATAATGAGTATTTCAAACAGTCACTTCTTAGAAACCAAAAATATCACGATCAAGTGGAATTTCAATTCCAATAGATGCCCCAGCATCATTACCTTGACGATCTGAATCACTCACCCAACCATTGATTTTCAATGGTAAAGTCGGCTTCAAATAATGTGTCCATGTTAAATCAAGTGCTTTAATTTTATCATCTTCAGGAAACGCTTTATTAATTTGATCATCACCAAAATGAGCTGCAGATTGATTCACTTTGGCATACATCACACGACCACTTAAGCGATTCATTACATCAAAACGAATATCACCACCCATCGAAATCATTTCACCATCACCGCCCATTGCATGTCCGAGCGGAAAGCCGTGTTGGTAATAACCATCTTGATAAATATAGTGACTATATGAAATCCCTTTTGCATCGCCATTAGTACGTGTATCTGCCCACTCGGCATAAAGCTGATACGGCATATTTTTATAACTTGATGAAAAATCAGCGCCAGCTAAGTACATTTTCTTCGATGGTAATAATCCAGCTTCATCTTCACCGACATACTGCCCATATAGGCTTACAGGTACATCAAGTAAAGGCTGTAAATTTAAACGCCCATCAAATCCTGCAATTTGGTTCGATTTATCATCATCACCATCATTAAAATTATCATTACCTTTTATTGCATTCCAAAGCGAATCCCAACTTTCAGGACGACCTTCTCCACCCCACTGTAGAATACGAGATGCCCCTAACTCCAAATACGGAAGTGGCTGAGCTGTTAAACGAAAGCCTAATATTTTCGCATCAGGAATTGCTTCGTAATCATCAAGTTGACCCGCAAATGCTTGATACTGCCAAGGACCAACCCAAGACAACCATTTTGTATCAAATGCTTTTTGTTCCGCACGTTGCGCAGTAAAACCATAAACAGGACGACTCGCATCACCACGAATTAAACTACCATCATGACCTGGGCCCCAGTAAGTCGGCATTTGTCCTGCAATCAACCATTGGTTCCATAATTTTCCTGCGATATAAGAACCCTCAACATTGACGTCTTGACCATTGTCAATTTGTGGATCTTTTTCTGCATTAACACGTAATTTACCATCCCAATTTTCGCCACCTGCATTTAATTCAAGTGATCCAACATATTGAGCTTTAGTACTATCCCCAAAGGCTTGTGGAATATTTTTTTGATCCGTTTCTGCGAATAATCCTATTTTTGCAGTTTGATTGTCCGCTTTCAACGCATTTTGGATTGAATCAATCACTTTTTGTTGTGCATTATTTGAAATTTTAGCTTGAGAAAGCGCGCGCTGAATTTCATTACCACTCATTGGCCATGTCGATGTACTGATCTGAATCACGCCTTGCTGAGTTAACCAATTTAAGTCAGTGCGAATATCTTCATTGTTCAGCACTAAACCTTGTGCAAAAATAGGCAGACTCATCGTCGTTAAAACTGCAGCATAGAGCGCTTTTCTTAAATACATGTGTTATTTCTCAAGTTTATTTTCTCCGCCCCACCATAAAGATTTTAGTCACTTTATTCAATGGTAAATCTGTGTGTTTATCTATCATGTGTATTTAAAACTAGGTCTCTCAACAAATAATTAAGGCTCAAAATTGATATAAAAAAACCACTAAAATCAGTGGCTTTTTTACTTTTAAACAACAACTTATTTAAAAAAATTAGTTGCTTTGTTTAATACGCATATGTGGGAACAAAATCACATCACGGATACTTGGTGCATTGGCGAATAACATCACCAAACGGTCAATACCAATACCCTGACCTGCTGTAGGAGGTAAACCGTATTCCAATGCTTCAACAAATTCAGCATCATAATGCATTGCTTCATCATCACCTGCATCTTTCTCTGAAACCTGTGCCTGGAAACGTTCTGCTTGATCGATTGGGTCGTTCAACTCTGAGAAGCCATTCGCCAGCTCTCGACCGCCAATAAAGAATTCAAAACGATCGGTAATATGTGGATTATCATCATTACGACGTGCAAGTGGAGAAGTTTCCGCAGGATATTCAGTAATGAAAGTTGGTTGACGAAGTTTAGTTTCAACGGTTTCTTCAAATACAATCGTTTGAAGTTTACCTAAACCAAAACCTGGTTTAACTTGTTCTTTCAATTCATTTTTAACGAAGTTTGCAAGGAATTCACGATCACCGACATTTTCAGGTGTGAACTGTGGATTATTCTCAAGAATCGCATCGAACATTGAGATTTTTTTGTATGGCCCTTTGAAGCTATACACTTCTTCGCCATAAGGAACATCAGTTGAACCTAAAATGTCGATGGCTAATTTTTCAAGCATCTTTTCAGTCAATTCCATCAAGTCTTTGTAATCTGCATAGGCTTGATAGAATTCAATCATGGTGAATTCAGGATTGTGACGCGTTGATACACCTTCGTTACGGAAGTTACGGTTAATTTCGAATACACGTTCAAAACCACCTACAACCAAACGTTTTAAATAAAGTTCAGGTGCAATACGTAAGAACAATGGCATATCCAACGCATTATGATGTGTTTCAAATGGACGTGCAGATGCACCACCAGGAATCACATGCATCATTGGCGTTTCAACTTCCATGAAGCGTTCATTGGTTAAATACGCACGAATACCTGACACGACTTTTGCACGAATTTCAAAAGTTTTACGTGTTTCTTCATTCACGATTAAATCTAAATAACGCTTACGGTATTTAGCTTCAGTATCTGTTAAGCCATGGAATTTATCTGGAAGTGGACGAAGTGATTTAGTTAAAAGTTCAAAATGTTCGATATGAACATAAAGATCACCTTTACCAGAACGACCGATATAACCTTTAGCTGCAACAATATCACCAAGGTCTAAGCTTTTTATTGTCTCTAAAACATCAGGTTCAAGTTCTTTACGTGCAACATACAACTGAATACGACCTGTCATGTCTTGAATCACTATGAATGATCCACGATTCAACATTACACGACCCGCGACAGACACATAAACTTTCTCACCTGCTTCGATGTCTTCTTTAGACATTTCTGCAAATTGATCTTGCAAATCTTGTGCGTAATGTTCACGTTTAAAGGTATTTGGCCAAGGACTCGTTCCAGTTTCTTGAGCCTTGTCTTGTATTTGTTTAAGCTTGGCATGACGCTGTGCTATTAAATCGTTCTCGGAAATAGTTGGTTCAGAAGTCGATTGAGCGTTTTGTTGCGTCATCTCTGCCTCGATTGTAATTAAAAACGGAAGTTGCATAGCATAGCAGATTTACAACATAATGCGTATGACTATAATTCAATGAGCCTACAAAAATAAAAAATGGATAAGCAATTGCATTCAAGCATACACAAGACCATGTTGCTGATTTTGATCGGGATGATTAAATGCAGTGTAACGATTGCTTCACCTATTCAAATATTAAACACAGCACGTAAAGATCTGCCGACTCGTATCGAATCCACTAACGTAAATACACAAAATTACGTTTGGCAACTTGAATTAATTCCACAGCTCAATCAACAAATTCAAGTCAAATTATTAAATCCGCATGCCCAACTCAGTCTTTTAAATACTCGAGCCTTAAATATTGCTCGTCAGATCAAAATTTCTCAACTACCTAAAATTGATAGCCTTTCGAGTAAATCCAATTTAAATACTGATGAAAAAAATCTACTAAAAACCGATTTTTATTATGGCAAATACATCTTAGTAATCAAATTCCCAAGAGGATTTCAGTACAACATTAAACCGGGTTTCAAAGCCATGAATGATGGACTGCAAAACCTCTGTAATAATGAAACACGACAACAAAAGGGATTAAAAATACGACCTGATCAAAATCATCAACTTATCTTCAATGCCAATTTGTCTGTAGATTCTGAAGGGCAAATTTATGCCGTCAAATATAATCCAACTTTAGATCAAGAAACCATTCATTTAATGACCTCACAATTCAAAAAAGCACGCTTCTATCCCTACAATCAATATGGTATTCCTATACCGTTTACGATTGATCAACCGCTGATTATTCAATGTAATTCGGAATAAGTATTCATCTCAATCAGTATAAAATCATACAGTCGTTTAATCATCTTAGACCAAAAGCTAACTTTTCATATTATTGCTAATACGTACAATGAACAGAACCAGAAAGTTAATTGAAATATAACGTTTCAATTCAAATCTATCTTTGTATAAAAGACAGTATGAAAGCGATAACAATGAATCAAAGTAATTTAAGAATTTTATTTTTACATGGACTTGATTCTTCTCGAGAATCAACTAAATTTCATGCCATTCATGCTACTAAAAAGTTTTGCATAGATGTTGATTATCGCAATTTGAATTATGCAACGGTCGAAAAATTTTATAATGACGCTATTGCAACTATTAAGCCTGATCTTTTAGTTGGTCACAGTCTAGGCGGTTATTGGGCGCTAAAACTTTCCTCTCTACATCGAATGCCTGCAATCATTGCCAACCCTAGCCTTTCGCCTAACTTTAGAGATGATTACTGCCCTATAGATGAACATGATCTTGAGCACGATATCCCACAAACTGCTTATATTGAACTTGGCGATGAAGTTCTAAATATGTATGAAGTATCAGAGCAGCTTGAGCCCTTCATGCAAATTAAAAGTATTGAAGGTGGTCATCATCGTTTGGCGCAACCTGAAAATTTGAATGCATTAATCGAATATATGCAGAAAACCTTTCTTCAGTCCTAATTTTTTCGATTTGATTGATCAATACTTTTTATACATCAATCTTAAATTATTGTAATTTTCACGCATAAAAAAACCTGCAATAGACAGGTTTTTTTATTCATCAAGAACAAAAATCTATACGTTTGAAGTCTATTGCTTATGCAACTTCAACTTCTTTGATGACAGGTTTTGAACTTTCATCTAATACAGACCAAATCGTCATACCTAAATCACCATGCAGTGTAGGTAAGTCAAGAAAAATACTTGCACCCAATACCGTGTGATGACATTTATCCATCAACTGTTTTACAGCTCGTAGTGTGCCACCCGTTGCCAAGACATCATCAACAATAATCACTTTTTGCGCTGCAATGTCAGCCGACATTTCTAAACGATCTAAACCATATTCGAGGCTATAACCGACACCCACAACTGGAGGTGGTAATTTACCTGCTTTACGCACCAACAATAAACCTTTGCCTGTACGTTGTGCAAGTAAGCTCGCCAATACAAAGCCACGTGCTTCTACTGCTACAAAACTGTCTAATTGCTCAAGTTGATCTACAGGAATACTGGCAATAAGTGCATCTGTTAACGCTTCAAGTTTATTCATAAACAATGGCGTTAAATCATAGAAACAAATACCTGGTTTTGGAAAATTTTGGACAGTACGAATGTGTGACCACAAAGCAGTAGACATGTTCATAATAGGGAGAATAGTATAATAAGGAATAGGTGAATATTAACGCATTTTTATACAATTTAACAGCTCAAGGGTTTTTTAATAGCAATGAAAGAGTCAATGAAAAAACATAACTAATTGATTTTATTTACATCATTTTTATATGAAATATTGGGTATATAATATTCTGATTTAATTATACCTCATTACATACAAAAATCATGCTAGACAATAGTCTAAAGATTTTCATTTTATGTCATTATCTTTCAATATGAAAAATGCATTAAAACTCATCCTCACATTTATAAACAATTAATTATTTAACAATTCGGTTGATTAAATAAAATACGACGATATAAATTGTTAGACAAAATAATCATATATTTGCCAAAACGCCCCTGCTTTTGTCCTACTCTGCCATTCAGCTTTCAGATTAGTACGGTAAACTCCCTTTAATTACTTTACTTTCATATTGAAACTGCGTAAAAATTCAATTGAATTGAATATGTAAACTTAGAGCAACATTTCAATAGACTTCTGATTGAAATTCTTTATCGCCTTTATTTACGGTAATAATAAAGAATGTAGCAATACAAAATAAGAAGTCTGAGCATATTATAAAGGTCATATAAAAACCAAGAGTCTAGCTGATGAGCTGTTGGTTTTTTTGGAGAGTTAAATGAAGAAGTATCAATGCATCGTTTGTGGTTGGATTTATGACGAAGCAGAAGGTTGGCCATTGGATGGTATTACTGCTGGCACAAAATGGGAAGATATTCCTGATGATTGGACTTGCCCTGACTGTGGCGTGTCTAAAGCAGACTTCGAAATGGTCGAAATCTGATTACAAGACAAAGACCATGATGCTGCATGGTCTTTTTTTATGTTATTTGAATAAGTAAAAAGCGGAGAAAAATATGCAACCAATCGTCATTATTGGCTCAGGAATGGCCGGTTATACCCTAGCACGGGAATTCCGCAAATTAAATCCAACACAAGAATTGGTTATGATCAGTGCTGACGATGCGGTGAATTATGCAAAACCGACGCTTTCCAATGCTTTAGTCGGTAACAAAGCACCTGATCAAATTGGTCTTGCCGATGCGACAAAAATGCGTACACAACTCAATATTCGCATTGAAAACGATACATGGGTTAAATCGATTGATGCTGATAAACATGAATTAACCCTAGATCAAGCAGGTCAAACCACAACTCAAGGTTACTCCAAACTTATTCTTGCTGTGGGTGCCAATCCTGTCCGTTTAGCCATTGCAGGTGATGGTAGTGATGACATTCATGTCGTAAATTCATTGATTGATTACCGTGCATTTCGCGACTCACTGAATCAGTGCTCTACTGCTGAATCAGGTGAAAAACGTGTAGTCATTTTAGGTGCAGGTCTAATTGGTTGTGAATTTGCCAATGATCTACAAAATACAGGTCACAAAGTCACGGTGATTGATTTAGCGCCACAGCCTTTAGGTCGACTTTTGCCAGCACATGTTGCACAAGCCTTCCAACACAATTTACAAGAATCAGGCATTCAGTTCGCACTCGGCACAACGGTTGAAAAAATCAGTAAAATTGATATTGGCTACCAAGTTGTACTCGCTAATGGTCAATCGTTAGTTGCAGATGTCGTACTTTCTGCGATTGGTTTACAGCCAAATATTGCCTTAGCAAAAACGGCGAATATTGAAACAAGCCGTGGCATCATTGCAAATACCCTAATGGAAACCAATCAACCGGATATTTATGCAATCGGTGACTGTGCAGAAATTAATGGTACATTATTGCCTTATGTGATGCCTCTGATGCAACAAGCACGTGCACTTGCAAAAACACTTGATGGTCAAAATACGAATGTCCACTATCCAGCTATGCCCGTTGCTGTTAAAACACCTGCTGCTCCACTGACTGTGCTTCCTGTGCCTGTGGGTGTTGAAGTCAATTGGGAAAATGAAGAGTTTGAAGATGGTATGTTGTCAAAAGCCATTGATTCAACAGGTACACTCAGAGGTTTTGTCTTGCTCGGTGCAACTGCAGGCAAACAACGCTTAGCTTTGACTAAACTCGTTCCTGACCTGATTCCTGCTACAGTTTAAATTGATTTTTAAAGGTCTGTATCCATATAAAAGATACAGACCTCTTTCACTATCTAGGAAAAATAATAATGAATAGTGCACTTCAGTTCCAAATCTCTCCTTACACACCTTTTATGCAAGAAACTTCGATTGACTTGGGTAATGGTGTGCAATTGCATGTTGAAATAGGCGGAAAAGAAACTGATCCAGCCATTTTGTTGATTATGGGCTTAGGTGCACAAATGTTATTTTGGCCCGATTTTTTCTGTAAATCTCTTATTGATCAAGGCTATCGTGTAATTCGCTTTGATAACCGTGATATTGGTCTATCTTCTAAAATTCGCCACAAAGGCCCTCGTTTGAATCATTTAAAACTGATGGGGCGTTTTGCCATAGGCTTACCTAATAATGGCGCGCCTTATAATCTTTATGATATGGCAGATGATGTTGCACTACTTATTGATCGCTTAGGTTTAGATCAACCCCATATTATTGGGGCTTCCATGGGCGGTATGATCGCACAAATTCTTGCAGCAAAATATCCTGAAAAAATTGGAAAATTAGGGTTAATATTCACCAGTAATAATCAGCCTTTACTGCCACCACCCTTTCCAAAGCAATTATTTACACTCATTGGTAAACCTGAATCGCGTGATGAACAAGGTATTATCAATCATTCGTTAAAAGTTTTTAAAACGATTGGTTCTCCTGGATATTTAAATCAATTGGAAGCTTTACAGACCGCTCGTAAGTTATATCAACGAAGTTATCATCCAGCGGGTGTACTTCAACAGTTTTTAGCAATATTATGTACAGGTTCATTATTACCATTGGATAAACAGATTCAAAAACCGACTTTAGTAGTTCATGGATCAAAAGATCGTCTACTTCCACCGAGTCATGGTAAGGCTGTTGCCAAGGCAATATCAGGTGCTAAGTTTGAATTAATTGAAGGAATGGGGCATGATATCCCTCCGCACTTTATTCCTCAACTTAGTGGATTATTTGCTCATCATTTTAAATCGTAAATATTAGGACACTATGGCTGCATTACCATCCCTAAGACAGCTGTCATATTTGGTGACATTGTCTGAGACGTTGCACTTTACTGAAGCAGCGCGCCGTTCGTTCGTCACTCAATCTACGCTTTCAGGCGGGATTATGGAGCTTGAACGTTTATTGGGTGGCGTACTTGTTGAACGCGATCGTCAAAACGTACGTTTAACTCCGTTGGGTGAACAAGTTGTCGCCCGCGCCCGTGTCCTTCTTGCCGATGCTCAGGACTTAATGCGATTAAGCCGTGAGATGAGTGAGCCGCTTACGGGTGATCTACATCTTGGTATTATTCCGACTATTGCGCCTTTTATTTTGTCTAAATTATTAGATGAAGTGCATAAGCAACTGCCCAAAATTCAGTTACATTTGCATGAAGCGCAAAGTGATAAAATTGTAGAAAAGCTTGAACATGGTAATTTGGACATGATCATGCTCGCTCTACCTTTCGATACACGTGGTCTAAAAGTTGCTGAAGTTGCAAAAGAAAGTTTATTTTTGGTTTACAATAAAAATGATCAAAATGCTGCCAATGCAAGAAAGCTAGATGACCTCGATTTAACACATTTAATGCTACTTGAAGAAGGTCATTGTTTACGTGACCATACTTTAAGTGTCTGTCCAATTAGTGAACGTAAAAATGATCACCGCCTAAAAGCGAGTTCTTTACCGACTTTGATTGAAATGGTTAGTGCCAATCTTGGTTTTACCTTACTGCCTGAAATCGCAATTCATGCACATATGCTGAAAAGCAATGAACAGATTGTCATTAAACAGATCGAAAATGCGCCTTCTCGTGTATTGGCTTTAGTTACGCGTAAAAGTACGCCATTACAAAATGAGTTTGATGTTCTTTTACAAATTTTGCAAAAAATTACCTCTGATTTGCATTAAGTCCGTATTGTATTATTTTAAAACCCCAATTTAATATTGGGGTTTTTTATTGTATTGTTTTTCTTAGATATAAATTTTTATGTAATTCTATTAGTAAGCAATTTTTACAGTCATCTTGTATATAATTATTCAATTTTTGATCTAAGCAATTGTTTGGTCAATTTATAACAATCTAAAATATTTTTTGTAATTCCACATTTTAGATTTTATTATTTCCGACAAAATTTTGAACATTTAGTCATTTAAAAAAGAAAAACCATCCTCTATTTTAATCAAAATTAGATCAATGAATGGGTATATAAAGAGAAAAACAAACCCCACATTCTGTATTTTCAACATGATAATCACCCTCTTGTAATTTCATAATTGAAGCCACAATCGACAAACCCAAACCACCAGAGCGCCCTTGTAAATGACGAGATGACTGGCACTGATAAAAGCGTTCAAAAATATAAGGTAAATGCTGATTTTCAATGAATACATCTTGACTAAGCACAGAAATCTTAATCATTTCTCGGTTTTTATATGTAACGTATTTTGCATAAAGATGAATGATGCCACCTTCTGAGCCATGTAAAACTGCATTTTCAACTAGATTAGAGATTGCACGTTGTAATAAATCAGGATCCGTTTTAACAATTAAATTTTCAACTTCTGACATGATCTGTATACGCTTTTCACTCGCTAGAAGTTCATAAAAACTCAAAATATTTTCAATAAATTCTTGAATTTCGATAGACTGAAAATCTAGTCTAACTTGCTGTTGCTCTGCTCTCGCTAGAAATAACATGCTGTCGATCATGCGCTTTAAACGTTGATATTCATCTAAATGTGAAATCAGTAATTCTTGATATTGAGCAGATGTACGAGGCTCTGAAAGTAAAATTTCAGTTTGTCCCATCACGTTATTCAATGGTGTTCGAAATTCATGTGCAATATTCTCTGAAAAACGATTAAGCTCCTGATAACCACTTTCAATACGTTGCAACATATGATTAATCGCATGGCTCAGTTGCATAATGTCACTGCTTTTATGCCGAATCACAATCCTCTGTTGTAAAGATTGAATATCTATAGCCTGAGTTTGATGAGTTAGTTCACGTAGACCCGTTAACCCGAAACGGCAAACAAACCAACAAAATAAACATATTATTCCGATGCCTATACCAAAATAAAAAATCAGGTCATTGCGAAAAGAATATAAAATACCAAGACGTTCAGACCATTGTTTCCCTGCAATTAATTGATAGGATTGTCCTGAAATTTCAAAATTTTTCCAAGCGATGCGAGTCGATAATTCACCTTGATGCAGGTCAAGAAAATGGATTTTTTGATCAGCGATCAAATCGGGAATATTGATATCTAATGGATTGATATTAATTAATTTTTCTTTGTCATGAATTAAGATAAATAGATTATCTTGGTTTCCTAACATATTTTGATAAATCTTAGGTTTCTGAACGATTTGTTGAATATTTTCGCTATCTTGAAGTAATATTTCCAAACGTTCTATACGCGAGGCTAGAGCCTGATCCTGTTCACGAATCAAGATACGGTCGATTCCTAAATAAGTCAAAATACCAACCAAGCACAATATAATGGTACAGACAAGTGTCACCATGAGTGTAAGTCGAAACTCTAGTGAACGCACATTCATCAAACAATCTCTTCTGAAAGTTTATAGCCTAAACCACGAATGGTATGAATTAATTTAAGTTCACTGATATCATCTACTTTTTGACGTAACCGTCGGATGGCAACATCAATAAAATTCGTATCTGTATCAAAATTGATTCGCCAGACTTCTGATGCAATTTGGCGACGTGAAATAATTTGATTATGGTGTTGCATCAAAAAACGTAACAAATCAAATTCTTTTTTACTCAATTCAATCAATTGATTCGCACGTAAAACTTTGTGTTGAGTCAAATCAAGTTGTAAATCTGCAAGCGTTAAAATATTACCCATTTGAACTTGTTGGCGACGAAATAAACTTTTAATTCGAGCCAACAATTCGACATATGAAAAAGGTTTGGCAAGATAATCATCTGCTCCTAATTCCAACCCTTTGACCCGATCCATAATCTGATCTTTAGCGGTCAGAAAGATCACAGGAACCTGAGAAAATTGTCGCAATATTTGTAATACAGTCCAGCCATCAATATCGGGCAGCATTACATCTAAAATAACCAAATCAAATCGCTTTTTTTTTAAAAGCTCTAGCCCTTCAAGACCATGATTAACATATTGCGCTTGATATCCAGACTCGATTAAACCTTGTACCAAATAACCTGCAATTTTTGTTTCATCTTCAATAATAAGAATACGCATGATAGGAACATCCATTTCTAAAATGACAAGATTGTAATGTAAATGTCATGTTGCACTTCGACTGCTTAATTAGACTAAAAGCAATACAAAGAGGTGGGTCGTATGGAAAAAGTCATTTTAGGACTGATGCTGGGATTGTTTTTTAGCGCGCCTAGTTTTGCAGAAAATTTTGAACTTTCAAAGCAGTATAATCTTAATTTAGCTACAGCAGAAAAATTAGCGATAAATGCTGAAAAATCTTGTCAACAGTTAAATAAGCATTTAGCTGTTGCGATATTGGATCGTAGTGGTCAACCTCTCTTAATCAAACGTCATGAAAGTGTTGGGCCACATAATGCAATCGCTGCACAAAAAAAAGCATTTACTGCACTTTCAACTAAAACTCCGACCACTATTTTTAGCCAAAATGCTCGGCAGAATATTGACTCACAAAACCTCACTTCTTTCTCAGAACTATTGTTGTTAGGCGGTGGTTTTCCAATTGTTTATCAAAATGAAGTCGTCGGAGCCATTGGAATTGCGGGTTCTGGTGGTTCTAAAAATGATGATTTATGTGCTGAACAAGCAATCAAAATGACATTTAATTCACAGGAGATATAAATATGAAAGTATTGGTATTGGGTACAGGAATGCTATTAAGTGCATATACAATGGCTGCTGATAATCCTTTAAGTGTACATGTACTTAACTTACAAACTGGATTGCCATCATCTGAAGTTGCTGTTGTACTTGAACAAAATAAAAAAGGTCAATGGATCAAACTCAATGAAAAATTCACCAATGAAAATGGACGTGTTACTGCGCTATACCCTGATCATAAAACACTTGAACAAGGTGTTTATCGCGTGACTTTTAAAACAGGTGATTGGTTTAAAAGTCATAATGAAAATAGTTTCTTTCCAGAAGTGCCTGTCATCTTTAATGTAGATGGTGCAGTAAAGCACTATCATATTCCTTTATTAGTGAGCCCTTATGGTTATTCAACCTATCGTGGCAATTAAACGTTAATGACAAAAAAGTATGAATAAAATGATTATTATTTTGTTCATACTTTTTCATACATGAATATGCTTTTCTAATTTTATTGGCTATTCACAACTGCTTTCATGTAATTTATAAGCAAAAAATAAATTTCACGAACCTTATTTTGACCCACTCAATTTTCATAGGTATTTCGAAACTTTAGTGTTGATATCTAATCTAAAATTTTATATACGCTACTTTGTGCTGAAATCTTGGCTGAAAAAAACTTAATAACAATATCTTAATTAAAACCTTCTCAACCTCCTCCCAATGCAGCAACCAATTGTGCAGTATTATTCAATTGTAACTGCTGCAATTGTAAAGTAGTTTGCTCTGCCTGTAATCTTAAGTTTTGAGCAGTTACTACTTCCAAATAACTCACCAAACCTGCATTGTAACGCCGAATCGCAACTTGTTCATTTTCAGTTGCCAAGGCAAATAGTTTCGCTTGTTCATCTTGTTGCTGTTTAAAACTCGATGCTTGTAACAAAGCATCTTCGACATCTTTCCACCCCGTTAAAATTGCCTGCTTATACGCTGCTAATTTTTCATCATAATTGGCTTGAGCCTGAGCAATTTCAACTTTTCGTGTGCCACCATCAAAAATAATTGTTGCAGCTTGTAAACCTGTAGACCATAAGTATTGTGGCGATTGAAAAAGATGACTAAAAATTTGACTATTTAACCCTCCATTTAAGCCAATTGTTACATCTGGCAACCATGCTGTTTGGGCTAATCCTAGTTCAGCATGCATTATTGCTAATTCACGTTCTGCATGAATAACATCGGGACGCTGTACCAATAATCGGCTCGGAAGCTCTGATGGTATGTGTGGTACTGTCAATACTTGCTTTTGTTTGGTCAATTGAAATTGGGCAACACTTTTACCTTGTAACACTGACAAAATGTTTTCTTGTAAATTTCGATCTCTAGTTGTTTCAATCTGTTTGATTTGTACCTGCTTTAATTGGGTTTCAGCCTGTATGACATCTGCCCGAGCAATCATGCCTGCATTGTATTGATTCTTTAAAATTTGAACTGAGCGAATATAACTTTTTAGAGTATGTTCAAGCAAATCGAATTGAGCATCCAACACTCTGATATTCCAATAAGTTTCTGTAGCTAACAACTGTTGGTTTAATTTCACAGCGTCTAAATCTGCTTGATTCGCTTCTAAATTGGCTTGTTGCCCTTCAATGGCTTTTGCCACTCGCCCCCATACATCAGGTACCCAACTGGCTTGAAGAGCCAACCCAAATTGACCGCTTGTTGATATGTTTTTTGCCCCATTACGGTTTGTAGAACCATTTACTGTGATGTTTGGTAACCGATTGGCGCGTTGTATATCAAGTAATGCTTGTGCCTGATGATAACGTGCTTCAGCTTGTTTTAAACTTAAATTTTCTTTATTCAATTGTTCCATCAACCGACTTAACACTGGGTCTTGATAAATGTCCCACCACCCATCATCGGAAGTTTTAATGGCTGAGGTTTGTACCCAATTTAAATCTGCATATTTATATTGATCATCGGCTTGTATAAGTGGAATTTTATATTCAGGTGGTTGCAATAGCATATGAGAACTGCAAGCAGTTAAAATGAGCACGCAACTTAGGCTCATCAAATTTTTATAAATTAAACTCTGCATTTTGTTTCCTATTTACCCAAATCAATCGCATGCACATTTTTCGATCTTTTAAAAAATTCAGCACATTTTTCCAAAACTAAATACAACACAGGCGTAGTATATAAAGTAAGTAATTGTCCAAGCGCCAATCCACCGACAATCACTACACCTAATGGCTGACGCAATTCAGCCCCTTCACCCCAACTGAGTGCCAATGGAACAGTACCTAACAATGCTGCCGTGTTCGTCATGAGAATGGGTCTAAACCGTAGTTCCGCTGCTGATAACACTGCCTGATAAGCTGATTTTCCTGCCCGCCTTTCCATCAATGTAAAATCAATGAGAAGAATGGCATTTTTCACCACGACCCCAATGAGTAGGAACATTCCCAACAAGGCAATTAGGGTAAAATGGAAGCCAAATGTCCATAGTGTCAATAAAGCTCCCAAGGCGACTGCGGGTATGGTGGACAGAATCGTAAAAGGATGAAGTACACTTTCATAGGTCACACCTAATACGATATAGATCATTAAAATCACCACCAACACAAGTACAGGCGTGCTTAAGCCACTTTGTAAGCTTTGTTCTTCGGCTTCTTTATCACTGGTCATGAAAATTTCGTTTGGCAACATGACTTCAGGTAGAACTGAACGAATTGCGGCATCGGCTTGTTCATTGGTATATTCTGGTTTTACGACATAACCAATTCCCATGGCAGCATATTGATTACGACGATATACTCGATCATTGGTAATTCCGTAAGACCATGTGGCAAAATTACTTAATGGAACTGACTCGCCTTGCTGATTCGGTACGCGTATATTGGTCAAAGCCTCAGGTTGTTCGGTAAAACGTTTATCGACTTCCATAACCACATGAAACTGTTGTGTCTGATCATAAATCGTTGAAATTTGGCGCTGTGAAAATGAATTATTTAAGACACTGGAAATACTTTCTATATTTACGCCCAAGCGTCGAGCAGCCTCACGGTCAATTTCTAAAGTTACATGTTGCGCACCTTCATCGCCCATCGACTCTACTTCTTCAAGCTGAGGAAGTTTTTGCATTGCCAATGCAACTTTAGGAACCCACTCACGTAGCAATGCCACATTGTCAGATTGCAGGAGTAACATATAATCCTGTCCACTTCCACCAAATGGATCATCAAGTTCCAACTCTTGTTTTACACGTGCAGAAAAAATTGCCCCTGCCTGCCACGGCGCATTCTGTTTCAAACGCTCTGCAACTTCATGAGCACTTTGACCATCTCGTTCAGCTTTTGGTTTTAAACTCACCATCAATGATGAATTGGTTGTCCCACCTGAGCCACCCGAAGTTCCTACTACATTTTGTACCGCAGGATCTTTCAGAACGCTCTCGCTAAAAGCTGCAATTTTGGGCTGCATAATTTGAAATGAAAATCCATCATCGCCTCGAATAAAGGCATCGATTTGCCCTGTATCTTGCTCAGGCAATACACGTTTAGGTAGGGTTTGATAAATGTAAGCCGAGCCAACAATTGCACTAACCCATAACACAATAATCAAATAGCTATGCCTGAGCATCCATTTTAAAGATACTAAATAAGCTCGATTTAGACTTTGCATCCACCGATGACTATATTGATACAGCGCTTGATGTTGATAGCTAGCCAATGGTTTCAGACAGCGTGCAGATAAGCTTGGCGTTAATATCAGTGAAATCACTACCGATAAAATAACAATAAAAACTAAAGTTAAAGAGAACTCTCGAAAGAGGCGCTCAATTACTCCCCCCATAAACAAAATAGAGATAAAAATCACGACTAAAGCTAAATTCATAGCAACCAAGGTCGTCCCAACTTCCTGAATGCCCTTTAAGGCAGCTTGAATGGGTTGTTCGCCTTGCTCTATATGACGTTCAATATTTTCGAGAACCACAATAGCATCATCAACCACAAGTCCAATAGCGACAATGACTGCCATAATGGACAAATTGTTAAGTGAAAATCCAGCCAAGTACACCAAACTGCTTGCGCCAATCAAAACCACAATTAAAGCTACAGCAGGCACCAATGCACTTTGTACTCGCCCAAGCATTATTGCGACAACAATCACGACCAAAATGATTGAAAGCAACAAAGTATCTCTTGCTTCATCTAAACCTGCCCGAATAATTTTTGAACCATCCATTACTGTTGCAAGTTGAGCATCCTCAGGGATCATCATTTGCAATTCAGGCAATCTTTCTTTAATTTTCTCAATGGTTGCAACGGTGTTGGCATTCGGCTGTCGGCTAATTTTAATAATGACTGCGGGTTTACCATTATGAAAGCCACTCACATAACGGTTTTCCACTGAGTCTTGAACCTCAGCCACATCTTTTAACCGTACAATGGTTTGAGCATTTTTATGTATAGTCAGATTGGCAAAATCAGCCGCTGTTTTTAAGTTGCTAGAAAGTGCCACTTGCCAACGTAATTGTTCAGTTTCAACCACACCAAGCGCTTGTGTACGGTTACTTTTATCAATGGCTTCACGTACCTGCTCTAAAGTAACGCCTTGCGAAATAAGCGCATTTGGATTTAAGGTAATTCGCACCGCAGGCATGGAAGCACCATCAATAGAAACCTCCCCCACACCGCTGAGCTGTGCCAAATTAGGTTGTAATAGATCACTTGCGATTTCATACAATTTACCCGCAGATAAATGTTCCGAACTCAGTGCTAAGTAATAAATAGGGCTTTGGCTTGGGTTCACCTTAAAATATTCAGGTGGGTTGGGCATGCCTGAGGGTAACTGTGACATGGCGGCATTGATGGCTGCCTGTACTTCTCTTGCCGCTTCATTAATGTCGGTTGCCAAATCAAAATTCAAAACCACTTGTGCCGAACTCTGACTACTCGATGAGTTAATGGCTTTGACCCCCGAAACACCCATCATGGCACGTTCCAATGGCATTGCTACTGTTGCAGACATACTTTCAGGGCTTGCACCAGGTAAACTTGCTCGTACCACAATGGTTGGAATATCTGCTTGTGGCAAAGCAGCAACAGGCAAACGTAAATATGCCAAAATACCTAATAAGACGATTGCAATAGCGATTAAAACACTTGCTACTGGTCGATGAATGAACGTTGAGAGTAAATTCAAGACTTACTCCCCTGTTCTTGAGCAAGCTCTTTAGCAATCGCTTGACTTGAGTCTGGTTGACTAAAAGACTGTTGTAACCGATCAAAAAACAAATACACCACAGGTGTAGTAAAGAGTGTCAGAACTTGACTTAATATCAATCCACCGACCATAACAATTCCAAGCGGTTGTCTAAGCTCAGCCCCTGCCCCTGATGCCAACATCAATGGAATTGCACCCACCAATGCGGCTAAAGTCGTCATTAAAATAGGACGGAAACGCATGAGTGCTGCTTGGTAAATTGCTTGTTGCGGTGACAGACCTTCATTGCGCTGTGCAGCCAAAGCAAAGTCGACCATCATAATGCCATTCTTCTTCACCAAACCAATCAGTAAAATTATGCCAATGAGAGCAATCATGTCTAATGGCCGATTGACCATAAACAGCGCAAGCAAAGCTCCGATTGCAGCAGAAGGTAAAGTGGAGAGAATAGTAATCGGATGAATAAAACTTTCGTATAAAATTCCTAACACGATGTACATCGTAACAACCGCAGCAATAACTAACCAAAATGTATGCTGTTTTGAGTTTTCATACGCTGCCGCAGCACCTTGGAGTTTTACTTTGACATCAATCGGTAAATTTAATTGCTTTTCAACTTCATGAATCACAGTAATTGCATCACCCAATGCCACATCTTTTGCTAAATTAAATGACACACCATTGGCAGGAAATTGTGCTTGTTGTTGTATAAGAATCGGGATACGTTTTTGCACAATTGTTGCCACGGAACTGAGTAAAATCGGCTCACCATTCTTATTATGAATATAAGTTTGTGCTAGAGCATCAAAACCTTGTGTTGAATCTGGTGCAAGTTCTAACACAATACGGTATTGATTCGACTGTGTGTATAAAGTGGCAATTTGTCGCTGCGCAAATAAATTTTGCAGTGCCAAGCTGATGTCTTCAATATTTAAATCCAATCGTGCTGCCGCATCACGATTCACATCAATAAAGGCTTGCAAACCTAATCCACCACCATCACGGGTCACATCAGAAAATTCTGTCTGCTTGCGTAAAGCATCAACCAAAACTGGTGTCCATTGCTCTAAATCTGCAGTATGAGTTGCCGTAAGGCTTAATTGATATTGGGTTCGACTAATTTTGTCTTCAATACTTAATTCCTGTACAAGCTGCATCCAGCCTTGAATGCCTTTGACCTGTTCAAATTCTCCTCTTAAACGGGTTATCACTTCTGATGCACTATCACGTTCAGCATAAGGTTTAAGATTAATAAGAATTCGACCATTACTGAGCTTTGGATTATTGGCATCAATCCCAATAAATGAGGACAAACTTTCAACTGCAGGATCTTTTAAAATTTGTTGTGCCAAAGCTTGTTGACGTTCGCTCATGGCTTGGAACGAAATATCATCAGGTGCTTCTGTCACGACTTGAATAACGCCACTGTCTTGTACAGGGAAAAATCCTTTTGGAATCATCCAATACATAACACCTGCTAACATGACCGTAGTTAGCATCACAACTAAGGTAAGTGTTTGATGTTTAAAAACCCACTGCAATCCTTTGCCATATTGCTGAATAACCCAATCCAAGCTCCATCGGCTACGTGAAGAGGCATGTTGGGTATTTTTAAGTAAATACGCACACATCATTGGGGTAAGCGTGAGTGAAACGACGAGGGATAATCCAATCGCTACTGCTAAAGTCACAGCAAACTCGTGAAACAAACGTCCCACCACATCGCCCATAAACAGTAAAGGAATGAGTACTGCGATTAATGACACTGTAAGCGAAATAAGGGTAAATCCAATTTCCCTTGAACCTTTTAGTGCTGCCTGTAATAAACTTTCACCAGACTCTCGATGTCGGGCAATGTTTTCCAACATCACAATTGCATCATCGACCACAAAACCAGTGGCGATGGTCAGTGCCATCAGCGTCAAATTATTGACAGAAAAGCCTAGAAAATACATTAAAACAAATGTACCAATAATCGACAGCGGTACAGCAATACTTGGAATAATCGTGGCAGAAAGGTTTCTTAAAAATAAGAACGTTACCATCACTACCAAACACACAGCAAAAACCAATTCCTTTTGCACATCATGAATCGAACTACGAATACTTTCAGTTCGATCAGTCAAAATACGAATTTTGACATTATCGGGTAGATTCTGTTGCAACTCAGGTAATATTTTTTTAATCTGATCGGCAACCTGAATGACATTAGCATTTGGTTGACGCTGTACATTGACCAAAATTGCAGATTGGCTGTCTGCCCATGCCGCCATATAACGGTCTTCACTTCCCTCAATGACGGTTGCAACATCTTTGAGGCGAATTGGTGCACCATTATTCCAGCGGAGAATTAAAGCTTCATAATCTGCAATTGAACGAATTTGATCATTGGCATCCAACATCGTAGTACGAAATGGCCCATCAAAACTTCCTTTCGGTTGATTTGCATTGGCAGAATTAATCGCAGATCGAACATCTTCCGCACTCATTTTATAATTTGCCAGTGCAGTTGGATTCATTTGTACGCGGATTGCAGGTCGTTGTCCCCCTGCAAGGCTCACCATACCCACACCCGTCAGTTGCGACAGTTTTTGTGCAACCCGAGTATCAACCATGTCATAGACAGTCGTTAATGGTAATGTTTCTGAGCTAATCGCCAATGTAATGACAGGAACATCGGCGGGATTTACTTTACGATAAATTGGTGGTGTTGGTAAATCGTTGGGTAATTTACTACTCGCAGTACTTAATGAAGATTGAACTTCTTGCTCTACCACGCCCAACTCGGCACTAAGATCAAACTGCAATGTAATAACAGATGCTCCAACTGAACTGTTGGAAGACATTTGCTTTAAGCCAGCAATTTTCCCCATTTCACGTTCAAGTGGTGCGGTAATAGTTCGCTGTACCGTGTCTGGATTTGCTCCTGGCTGAAAGGTATACACCTGAATAATCGGATAATCGACTTGCGGTAAAGCAGATACAGGAAGCATTCGCCAAACCAACAGACCACTCAACAGCAACGCCAACATCAGTAGCGTTGTTGCGACTGGACGTAAAATAAAGAACCTTGAAATATTCATGATTTATCCAGCAACAGATTCTATTACAGGGTGATTTTTTTGATCATCAGAAATAATTTGAACTTCTTTACCTTCTGAAAGACGGTCAATGCCTTCAAGAACCACTTTTTCAGTACCATCCAATCCTTCTAAAACTTCAATTTTCCCATTGGTACTTAAACCCAATTTAAGCATTTTAACTTCGGCTTTATTGTCTTTATTGATGATGTAAACATAAGTTCCTTTTGCACCATGCTGCACAGCATCAATCGGAATAGTCACAGCATTTTGAATGGTTTGAGAACTTAAACGCACATTCACAAATTGATTTGGAAATAAACTGTCATTACGATTATCAAATACTGCTTTTAACTTTAATGTGCCTGTAGTGACATCAATTTGATTATCCAATGCCTGCACATGACCCACTGCAAGCTGCTTTTGCTCTGCTTTATCCCATGCACTCACTTGTACTTGATGACCAGATTTTAAAGTTTCGCGCAGTGCTGTTAGATGGTTCTCTGCTACAGCAAACTGCACATAAACAGGATGAACTTGAGTGATAGTCACCAATCCTGTGCTTTCATTGGCTTGAATCAAGTTTCCAGCGTCTTTTTGTTTAAAGCCAACACGACCTTCTATGGGTGAATAAATTTTGGTATATGACAATTGAAGTTTTGCCGCATCAACTTGTGCACGATTAGATTGCGTTTGACCTTTGAGCTGATTCACCAATGCCTGTTGTTGTTCGACTTGCTGTTTTGCAATAGAGTCTTGTTTAAACAGTAATTGATAACGAGCAAGTTCAGTTTCAGCATTGTTTAATTGCGCAAGGTTTTGTTGCCTTGTTCCTTCAGCTTGTGCCAAAGCCACTTCAAATGGCGCAGGGTCAATTTGAGCCAATATCTGCCCTTTCTTCACCCATTGCCCTTCTTTAAAATAAACCTGTTGAAGCAAACCAGAAACTTGACTTTGCACATTTACTGTATGCACTGGGACAACCGTACCAATGGCTTTAATTTCAACATCTAAGTTATTACGCTGTACAGGGACAATACGTACAGGTACAGGTTTACTCCATTGGCTATATTCTTCTTTCGGCTTGTTTGAAATCTTTTTCCAATATATTCCACCTACAACTAACAAAACCAATAAGAAAAATCCAATGATATATTTCAATTTTCGACCCAATGATGTATGTTTTTTCGCTGTATTCACATCTAAATTACTCATAAAACTCACTCATTTACAGTCGAAAAAATTGCAATCCAATCACAATAAAAAAAGATATTCTTAATAAGTTTAAATTCAATCTAGCCCGATAGGATTGGATAAAAACGATTGCCCCAGCAATCAACGTAATGACACCAAACCATGCTGTAATTCCGATCGAAACACCCCACGCTAAAATACTGTGAAACAATGAAAGTGCTAAAAATATCCACCCAAAGACTTTAAATATTTGGATTTTTTTTATAGACAAAGGCTCTTTCAAAACCAGTTTTGCATTACGCTCCATCGAAAGATTTAATGCAAATAATCCGATATAAATCAAAAATATCGTGGTTAAGATATTGATCGATAATATGTTCATGACAACTCCTTGGAACCTTGTAGTTCTGTGGAATTCTCTGTCTTGAGCGCAAGTTGCTTTTTAGCTTTTTTGACTGGTAGCTTTAAAATAGAATCACGCTTACGCCAAACCTTATAAGTTGCCCATGCGAGAATTAAACCAATACCAATAAATCCAATATCAATACTGGCTAATGCATAGTCTTGATGTAAAAGTGATACACCTAAGTGACGATCTGTGGTTATAAAATTCAATAAAGGAAGGGATAAATAAGCCAAAGCGGCAAGGCCTAAGATTTCAATCCATGCTCGTACAATCGGTCTGCTTAATGCATAAAGGAAACTGAATAATAGTGTGATATATAAACTATGTACTTCCCAATTCGCACGGTTTACAAAATCCGCAGGAATGAGTCGATTTGCCCAAAAATACACTGCTATAGCAAGTGGTAAACCTGCAATCATGGCAATATTCAAGCGCTCAACTAAGGAGTGCCCAAAACTCATTCGATCTGCTTTTAATTGTTTTGGGCGACGCTTAACCGTCCAAAGCACCAAGCCAGTAGCAATCATTGCCGTACCAAGAACACCAGTTAAAACATATAAAATGCGTAGCAATGGTGAAGCAAATAAACCCTCATGTAAGCCTAATACTGTTGTACCGAATACCATTGGGGCTTTGTCTTGGTTAGATTGATCCTGAAGAATCTTTTGACCTGTGTATAAATCAAAACTTAAAGATGTACGTTTTCGTGCAATAGAGTCACTACCCGTTTGGTAAAATTCAATTTTTGCAGGCGTTTTACCTTGATCGGGATAAAAATTTATTTGGCTGATTTTTTGTGTTCCCCCCCATTCAGTTTGAACTTTTGCGAGTAAAGGCTGAATAGGAACAAATTTTTGTTGGATTTCACCCATGGTTGGCGGAACAGCAGAATCATTTTTATTAAAACGTGAGTTGGTTGGATAAAGCTCAGCATAATAGCGTTCTGTATTTTTCTCTCCCGAGCCATAAACCATTGGAACACCCAAAGGCATATAGGCATTTGCAAAGAAAATAAGACCACTGTAGGTAATCATGATATAAAACGGCAAAGCAATAACGCTAATCACATTATGCGCATCCAACCAAGATCGTTGACCTTTGGCAGGTCTAAAGGTGAAGAAATCTTTAAATATTTTTTTATGCGTAATAATGCCTGAAATGATGGCAACAAACATGAACATCGTACATATGCCAACAATCCGAATACCCCAATCATATGGAATATAATGTAAAGCATAATGCATTCGATAAAGTGTAAAACCGCCACCAGTTTCGCGTGGCTGAATTTGCTCAGAAACAGGCTGACCTGATGAAAGATCAAGTACCTCTTTATTATATTTACCCCGCTTCCCTTCTTCTTTTGCAGGAGAAGTCCAATTCACTGCAAAGTCATCTGCTCCACGTTGATTGGTTAAAAGGTTAATTCCCCAATGTTCAGCATTTTGTGCATCTGGATTATTTTTTAAATAATTATATGCTTTATGCATTTGTTCATTTTCGGGAACAATTACACTTGACTGTAGAGCCTTTTCAGGTTGCATCCAACGGGTTAATTCAATTTGTACATAGCCTGCTGTACCTGTTAAGAATACAAAAAATAAAACCCAGCCAACTACTAAACCAGTCCATGTATGTAACCATGCCATACTTTGGCGAAAGCCCTCTTTCATGTGCTTCCCCAAATTTTTAAGACACTTACAAGACACCCTAAACTTAAAAGTGCTCCACTACACAACCAAACTGTATTTAAGGTTTTCTTTATACTGAATATTGCCAATATAAAAACTAACCAAACAATAAAGCTCAATAGAAAACCGGCATAGGTAGCAACTGCAAGATTATCGGGGAACAATAAACCAACCACAGCAACACTGAGATTTGCCACACAAAACCCACCAAATGCAGCAAGTAAAACTCGTATTAGTACAATAAATCGATAATGCTGTTGCACATTCGACTTGATAATATGGGATTTCATGACTAGACCACTTCAATAAACAACACTGCTTTTACACAGCTATATTTACTTAGACGTATGAAAGAAAAAAAAAGCTCAAAAGAAATGTTAATGTTTGTAAAACTCATTATTGATTTCAATAATGATAATCATTATTATTACCATAATTATTTTTAAGTCAATTCATTCTATAAAATAAGTTTTTATTCTCTCTGTTATTAGGCTGTATTATGAATCTAAATGTAAACAAGCAATTATGGTTCAGCCATGTCTATCAAACGCACCAAACCACACTACTATATTGGTTTAAAAATAAACTCCAACATCATCATCAATCTGAAGATTTAAGTCATGAAGTATTTTATCGTGCCTTAAAAAGCACCTATGATTATGAGAATATTAAAGAACCTAAAGCGTGGTTACTCGGAATTGCAAAACATGTCATTATTGATCATTGGCGTCATCAACATGTTGAGCATTTATATTTAAAAGCTTTAGCTCAACTTCCTGAAGAGTTTCACCCTTCTGTTGAACATGAAATCTGCATTAGAGAAACCTTATTTCAAGTGCATAAGATTTTAGAAAAATTACCACCACGTGCTACACAAGTATTCTTATTATCTCAACTAGATGGCTTAACTTATAAAATGATTTGTGAAAAACTTGATATTTCTGAAGCAACAGTAAAGCGAGATATGAAACTTGCTTTTCTTGCCTGTATTAGCTTATTACAATAATGAATATGATTGACTTGGTTTCTGATCTTTATGACTACTCCAGCACAACTCTCTGAACAAGTTTTAGATGAGGCTACTGATTGGCTTGTCATTTTAAACTCAGGTAAAGTCAGCCATGAAGAATATCAACAGTTTGAACATTGGAAAAAACAAAAACCTGAAAATGCACTTGCGATTGCGCAAGTCACAAAATTAATGTCAGGTATAAGTGAATTACCCTCAAATCTAAAATCTGAATCATTTACCGACTCTAAAAATAAATTTAATAAAACATTAAAAAACAATATTACTCTAGGTTTATCAAGCCTTCTTATCATTTCATGTGTTTTACATCAGCTCCCTTGGGCTAAATGGCAAGCAGACTACTATACTCATGTAGGCGAAATTAAAAGCTTTAATTTAAAGGATGGCTCTAAACTCACTTTGTCGAGTAATAGCTATATCAATATCCATTTGTCAAAAAATACTCGAACTGTCGAATTGATTCAGGGCGAAATATATATAGAAACAGCTAAAGATCAACAAAAACGTCCATTTATTGTTAAAACTCAATACGGCAATATGCAAGCACTAGGCACACAATTTACTGTTCGCTACGAAAATAATAAAACGAAACTGAATGTTTATCAGCATGCTGTTGCAATTAATGCTCACAACCAAAAAATGCCACAAGTCATTCAACAAGGTTATCGCGCTGTATTTGACAACGACTTCATATCTAAACCTATTCCTTTAAAAAATAATCGTCCTTATTGGACACAAAATTTATTGGTTGTAGAAAATTGGCCACTAAAAAAAGTTCTACATGAATTGTATCGCTATAAAAATGGACAGTATTTTATAGACCCTAATATCAAAAACTTAACTGTTTCTGGTGTTTTTTCATTGTCCAATACTCACCAAAGTTTAGAAAGCTTAGCTTATACCAATCAGCTTGAACTCAATTTTTATAGTCCATATGTACTTTATGTGAAAAAGAAATAGTTTACTTTAACGATTCACTCTATATTTTTAAGCGCTCTATCCGTATCAATACGGATATTACGTACTATAAAAAATAAATATTTCACAGCTTTATATAAAACAAAAATCATTTGAAATCATTACTATATTTAATATTTCCTTGTAACTTAAATTTAGCATTCTAAAGCCTTGAGAAAAAATGAGCTATTTTTTTGTTCTATTCGACTTATAGATAAACATGCTTTTAAATGAGAATTTATATGTCGACATTCCAAGTAAAAAATACATTAGCACTAGCCATTCGTGCAGTTCTTTTGGGGGTTCCTACATTTACATGTGGACTAACCGCAACTGTTACTTATGCCGCTACTATGCATAGTCTCTCAATTCAAAAAAGTACACTTGATCAGGCCTTAAAACAGCTTGCAATCCAGACAGGGACGACTATCAGTTATGATTCAAAGACCCTTTCAAAAATATATAGTCAGGGCTTAACAGGAAGTTATTCAGCAGAAGATGCTTTAAATAAGTTATTGCAACCCACTAATTTTGAATTAATTAAACTTAAAAATGGTGGGTTTGGTATCACCCCAAGCAAAACAACAAATGAAAATGAAGCGAATCAACTTAAACTTAGCACGATTCCATCTAATCTAAATTTACAAACATCAGATGAAATAGAAAAACTACCAACTATTACCATCACCTCAAGTACGACTCAACCATTAACGACAGAAAACACAGGTTTATATACTGCAAAAGCAACCACTGCATCTACTGGATTAACACTCAGTTTAAAAGAAACACCTCAATTGGTAAGTGTTATCACTCGGCAACAAATGGAAGATCAAAATCTTACACAACTTATGGATGTTGTAAATCAAGCTGCTGGTTTATCCACTAAGCAAGGAGGAAATATAGGTTCAGATAGTTCTCCAATTTATGCTCGTGGTCAAACAGTAGATAACTATTTACTAGATGGTGTAAAACTACTTAATTCATATTCAAGTATATTTCAAAGCCAAGATACGGCACTTTTTGACCGCGTTGAAATTGTTCGTGGAGCAAATGGAATAATGACTGGTGCAGGCGCGGCTAGTGCAAGTATAAATATGGTTCGTAAAAAACCATTAGAAGATTTCAAGGCTGCTGTCAGTGCAAGTGCAGGTTCATGGGATACTTATCGTGCAGATATTGATGTTTCTACACCTTTAACACAGTCAGGCAATGTTCGTGGTCGAGCTGTATTGGCTTATCAAGATGGTGATTCTTATATTGATCGCTATAATGAAAAACGTAAAGTAGCTTATGGTGTCATTGAAGCAGACTTATCAGATCAAACTAAAGCCAGTTTAGGAGTCAGCTATCAACAGATTGATATAACGGGTATTGCTCGTAGTAGTTTACCTACCTATTACACTGATGGAACACCTATAAATTGGTCACAATCAGATTCAGCTTCTGCAAATTGGTCAACATCAGATCGTTCAACTACTGGCTATTTTGCAGATATTGAACATCAGATTAATGATAACTGGAAAGTAAAAGGAGTTGCATCACGAACGATTACTTCATCCGATGAGACTGTAGGTTATGTATTCTCTGGTGCAGGCATCAATAAAGAGACAGGAGCTGGTGCTTTACTTTATGGAACACGCTGGGACTACAAACCCACTCAAGATTTATTTAATATAACCTTAAATGGCTCATTTGATTTGTTTAATCAAACACATGAAATCGTTGCTGGAACCACATATGCAAAAAGTGAAAATAAACGTCCTAGCTCAACGGGTTGGAATGTTAATACAATAGATAATATTTTTACTTGGGATGGCTATACTCCTGCTAAACCGGATCTAAAAACCAATGGGTGGTACAGTACTGACGAAAAAACTCTTTCTGCCTTTACTGCCGCTCGCTTTAAACTTACTGACCCACTAGCAATGATCATTGGCGCTCGATTTGATGATTGGGAACGGATTTCAAAGACCAATCCCGAAACAGGTGGTACCGCAACGAATAAAAAACAACAAGAAAAAGAAATCATTCCTTATGTGGGACTTACATACGATCTAACGCCATCGTGGACCGCTTATACGAGTTATACAACTATTTTCTCTCCACAAGATCGATATGATATTAATGGTAATTTTATCGACCCATTGGTTGGAAATAGCACTGAAATAGGAATTAAAGGTGAATTTTTCGATAATCAATTAAATATCGGAGCGGCAATTTATCAAACAAAAGAAGATAATAAAGCGATACTCATCACGGGTGCTCCACAAATTGATCTACCGAATGGTCAAAAAGTATCACCATATCGTGCTGAATCTGGTACAAAAAGCCGCGGGTTTGAGTTGGAAGCAACAGGTAAGCTAACAGATTTATGGCAAATTTCAGCAAGCTTTGCGCGTAATCTTTCTCAAGATAGTAAAGGTGATAATCTCAATAGTGATGTACCAAATAACATAGCTAAATTATTTACTTCATACACATTCCCCCAATTGAATCAGGCATTAACAGTTGGTACTGGAATTCGTTGGCAAAGTGATATTTATACATATGTTAAACGCACTAACTCTTTTAAATCTGAACAAGGAAGCTATGGCATAGTTGATTTAATGGCACGCTATAAAATCAATGAGAACCTAACAGCCAATTTAAATATTAATAATCTATTCAATGAAAAATATCATTTAACTACGTTAAATAGCTATTATGGTGCACCAACTAACTTTCAAGTTGGTGTTAAATATAATTGGTAGTTCATAAGTTATAGTTTTATATAGAGGCTTATTCATTAATATTACTCTCAAATGAATAAGCCTTAAGCAAAGTTTAATCTATGAAAGATTTAATGTTAAAAACATTACTCTTTCTAAAAAAATCAGGACAATCTTAAAAAAAAATCAAAAAATAAAATAATGAATCCATAACCCCATCACAGTTATACCTCAAATTTTAAAACTGAAATAATAAATTTATACTTGAATAAGAACGAGCTATTACATCAATCAAAAACTAAATATTTCCATTAAAAACTTATCAAAATATTTAATCACAATCTAGTGAAAGCTGAGAAAAAAAATTCTAGAAAGCACTTGCTGTTGTGCAATTAGATTCGTAAATATCAAAAATTGTGGCATACTTAGCAATCGGTGCAAACTCGAAACTAGGCTCATCGTCCACTCAAATCGGAGCAACGAGTATCATAACTAACATAAGATTGTATCTAATCCCCTGAATTTTTATATTAAAATCTAATTAATGAAATTTATCTTCGTACAGAAGTATTAAATAAAGTTACGGAATTAGATCAACTCCATACCGAAGTTGGTATTTGATTTTTTGTAATTTAGCAAAATTTTCTTTTTAATTTTTTATAAGATAAATTTTATTAAAATAATTTTGTTTTAAAATACTTAAAAGCAACCTATTCTAAAATTATTATTTTAAAAAAGGTTGCTACATAACATAAAATCCTAATATTTTTTAAAACTTATACTTGAGTCCTAAATTATAGTTACGCCCTTCACCCCATGTATAAGTGCTATACCAGCTAAAAATCGTATAATACTTTTCATCTAAAAGATTATTCACATTAAATGAAAATGATAACTGATCATTGAGTTTATAATTAGCCATTGCATCAACTAGCCAATAATCAGAAACGGTATGTTTTACAGGGTCTGTATATTGTGGATTATGTACATTACCCCATGTCTCATCTTGCCAACGTACACCACCACCTATGGTTAAACCCTCAACCCATTGATTAACTTTATAACTAGTATAAAGTGTAAACTCATTTTCAGGTGTTAACGTACTCACCTTACTCTCTTGTTGTTTCGATACTTTATGATTAAAACCTGCATGTAGATTCCAATCAGGCATAATCTCACCTGTAACTTCTAATTCTACACCTTTAGTTTTAACGCCTTGTATCGCTTCAAATGCAGCATCACCAGAAGGGGTTATCACACCAGCAATCTCTTGAGCAAAATTGTCTTGTTTAAGCTGATAATATGCCAAACTCGCATTTAAGCGACCATCATAAAACTCACCTTTTAGGCCTACTTCGTAGTTCTCACCTTCTTGTGGATCAAGTGTTTTTCCATTTACATCTCTATTAGATTGAGGTGAGAATATTGTGCTATAACTCGCATAAAGAGAATAATTATCATTTAAATCATAGACCGTACCAATATATGGTACAAAAACTCCAGATTCTTTAATATCCTCTGATTCATAATTGGCAACCCTGCCTCCTAAAATCAATTTTAAATCATCTCGTAAATTCAAACGAGATGTAACATATAGTCCATTTTGTTTGGTCTTTTCTTTATTTGTCCAATGACTACCTGCTTGCCAATCAGGTTCTGGTACATTGCCATTCCATTGATAGTATTGATCTACAGTGGTCTTATAATCATTAGGTGCGCTATAGCCATTATTTTTCCATGTACTTTCCGAAATATTTGCACCTACAACCAATTCATGTTCACGTCCAAGTAATTTAAATGGTCCGCTTGCATATATATCAGCAGCATTGCTTTTTGTCTCACCTTTATAATTTCCAGCCCACATAGAGACACCACTTCCATCGATTGGATTTGGATTTCCTCCTGCAGCTGCACCTAACTGCGCATCATAACCATTGATTTGGTGATTTAACTGTAGTTTGGCTACCCAATCGTTATCAAATTTATGCTCTAAAGTTGAAAAAATCGTCCGTGTATATTGCTCCCAATTACTCCAACGTGCACCATTATTAAAGCTAGCGGGCATTTTATTGAAATTACCTGCTGTATTATAAATGGGTATACCGCCCCAAGTTGATCCTTCAGGTTTGCTATCTTGATAATCAGCACCAACCGTCAAAAGTGTTTTATCTGTCAAATCAGTTTCTACTATGCCGTAAAAAACGGGGGTTTTACGTTCATAGTGATCCAATTCAGATTCTTTATCCTGATATGCCGCAACACCACGGGCACGAATAGTACCAGAGTCATTAAGTGGCCCACTTAAATCGATTTCACCACTATAAGTATTCCATGAGCCTACCCCAACTGATGCACTACCCTGAAATTCGCTAGTCGGTTTTTTACGAATTAAATTAATCGTAGCTCCAGGATCACCTACACCTGTTAATAATCCCGTTGCGCCTTTTAAGACTTCAATACGATCATAGATTGCTGTATTACTTAAGGTATTACCCGCTGAATATGCTGAATCACGACGCATAGGAATCCCGTCGTATTGAAAATTTTGAATAGCAAACCCACGTGAATAATATTCAGTCCTTTCACTATCATAAGTGACAACACTAACACCAGGTGTATGGCGCATTACATCATCAATAGAATTTAAGTTAAAATCATCCATTTCCTGTCGAGTAATGACACTAATTGTCTGTGGTGTTTCTCTTGGCTTTAGAACTAAACGCGTAGCAGTAGCGATTGTACTTGGTGTGTATATTCCACTATTTTCTGTTATTCCACCTAGCTGATTGGCTATAATCGTGATCGTAGGAAGGATCTTAGTCTCTACCACATTACTTTTTTCTGTCTCGTCAGAAGCATGTACTACAGCAGTTGTGGCAACATATGTTGCACCTAGCATAATGATTTTTATCATTTTTGTTAAATAATTTCTTTTAGCTAACTTACGAATGTTCTTTTGCTGTTGCATGGATTATGCCTCTTAAATTATTTACTGTTACAACATAAAATGAGTAAGAATCATACATTCAGCCAAGTTGTCTAAGCGTTAGACTGAACACCTCAAACGGTAATAATTCCCAATTACAATAGTAAACAATTCTTATTAATATTCATACTAAAATTCATCACATTTTTATATTCATGTATTCTGAAATTAAAGGGAGGTCTCATTTGGGAGATTTTATGCAATCAACTTATAAATTTATCTATCATTTGATTTGGTGTCTTAGAATATAAATCTTTCTGAATTCTTCGCGGATTCTAAAATAGCTGTATATAATTTGTAATATCTACTTTAGCTTACTAAGTGAAAGTCTCCCTTTTTTCAGCACACTCATTTTAAATATCTGTTGAAAGCCAAAATATGTCGTACAGATTAATTTTGAACAAAAAAATACTAGAGCTAACACTGCTTAACTTATTCTCGACTCTCAAACCGATTTTCAATGCATTGATCGATTTCATAAACAGACCAGCCAATACGGTTTTGCGTGATTTGAATTTCTTATGGAATGTTGGATCATGATACAGTGCAAACTCATCCATTATTTCATATATAGTTGAACAGCTAACATCTGTGAATTGAATGACTTCTTTAATATTAATAATTTGATTAACTTCAAGATTTAAAAGTACCGTATCCGATATAGCGCGTCTTTTAATATTTGTTCTTTTCACGGCTTGTACACCAACGAGTTCAATAGAATGTGTAATGTACAACACAGTGTACACGACGCATGTACACTATAGTTCGTTATGTTTAGGCATAAAAAAAGGCTTAACCCCTTTAGGATTAAGCCTTTCCGTTTTATATTTCACTATATTAGTTCATATAAAACTAGGTATTTGGTGGAGGTGGCGGGATTTGAACTGGCGTACCCAAAACATTGTAAATCATATATTTAGACTTAATAAAACTTAATCATACCAACAATTTATACCAACACAATCAATCGATTAAATAATAATCAAATAGAGTGGGGTTAGCACATTACTGTGTAAGTCTACCCCCCATTCCTGTTCACAGCACAACAGTCATTCCTGTTCCAAGTGAACATAATATTTACCCTAGGCGTGCTATAAAATTATCTTAATTAATCAGTTGTTCACAATGTCTTGATTTGAAATGATTAATAATATCTATTAAAAACACTATTTGACCATTGCGTGGGTCGACATAGGAACTATTCATATCTGCTTCACACTGTTCTAACATGTATTTAGCAATTTCGTATTCATCACTCTCCAAAGCCAACATAAACGGTGTGTAGCCTAAAATCGGTGACTTAGCTGCCTGATTCACGTTTGCACCAGCCTTGAGTAAGATAGATATGATTTCTTTAAGCTGTTCCGTTGATGCTTTGGGTTTCATGGCTTCAAATAGTTCTTTACCAATTTTCCTTCCCATAGGCGTGTTTAGATATTTCAAAGCATCATCTAATTTGAGTTTCCCCGCAGAATGCTGGTATAGGCTGTATTGGCTTTGCTCAGGATGTAATAAGATCTGCTTAGCCATATCTTCAAATGAAAAATTCCTCTGTGAATGATGAAGCAATTTCAATGCAAGATGTAAGGGACTATGGTGTTCAATATCTGCAAGTAAATTGACATTGCAGCCCATTTGAATGAGTGTTTTAACCAAATCAGGATTACCAATCTGAATGGCTAAATGAAGCGCACTTAAACGTTTTTTTGAAGTGACCGCATTTATTACTGCTGGTAAAAAACTCTGCTCCAAGAGCATAGCTAATATTTGCTTCTGCTCATCTGTCAGCTCAAAAATATTATCATTCAGACAAATCGTGAGTGCAGAATCATTGCTACTACTTAACTTATTTACATCTGCGCCAGCATCAAGTAACGCTTTAACTGTTTTAACATCACGTAATTGAATGGCATGTAGCAGTTGGGGCATTTTTACTGTTTTTTGTTCATCAATTTTGATGACTTTATTGGGTTGGCTCAGGTCAATTCTTATCTTGTTTTTCAAAGTCAAAAATTTTTGCGTTGGTAGATTATTCAAAAATGAACATTCTTCAGTGATGAATAACTCTGTATCAAAAATATCATAAACCTGCGTTCTTAAAGCGTACAGTTCCCATGTTTCAAACACATTTTCCAATTTAAACTTTTGTGGAAGGCTGTCAAAATTTAAATCAATTTTAGAAAATCTAAAATTATAACGAATTGCAATATTGGCAAATTTTCTAAGTACATTACTGTCAGGTGAATTTCGTAATGAACAAACCGTCAAAGCCTCAATTAAAATTTGCTCAAGATTACGTCCATCATATTGGATACAACTTTCCACACATTTTATATAGCTTTGGATTGAATCATCCAACTTTCCAGTAAATAAGCAGTAACGAGCTATAGCCCAATATCCACTAAAGCGAAAGCTTTCAAACTCTGGATATTGATCAATAGTCTGCATAAAAAACTTGATATTTGTGAGACTAAACTGTAGTTGCTCGGGTTGATTCGGAATACGTTTATATAGTGAGGATAATGTCTCTGTATCCTTGTGTTTATATTCATCTAAAGTAATATTTTCTTTAGGCAGCTTCAACAAAGCTGAAAAAATTAAGTCATTCAATGATAAATATAGATATGCCGATTCATTTTCTGTGTTTAGTACTTGCTGAATAAAAGGGCCAAACTCTTGATCTGAAAATTCTTTCTCTGTTATGCCATTTTTATAAAGGCTGTCTAAAGTCCGAGCGATTAAAAGCATAGACAGAATTTCAGCTTGTTTAGTGAAATGTATATGATCTTTAACAATGAGCTGTAAGCTTTGCGGTTCAGGAAGCTCTTCTAAATTCCCCCAAAGTCTAAAGCGGTCTTGTAACTCTTTAGTAAATTTCGTGACGTTAAAATTTTGTTTTAAAAGTTCACGTACAAAGTGAGATTTTTGATTTTTCGAAATACAACCTAGTGAAATCAAATGTTGCTTTAGAATTGGGATAAATTTTACTGAGATCATCAGATTTAAAAAATCATCTGTAGCCTTTTGCTTAGCATCGCCATTCAAGCTAAACCGTAATTGAAAACCATAAAATTCCTGCATTGCTTTTCTGAATGCATGAATCATTTTACTTTGAGTATTTGCTGAAAAATATTTGCTATTAAAAAGTGCTTTGATAAAGCTCTCTTCAAAATAATGCGGATAGTGAATATTATCTGTATATTCATCAATTTGCTTTGCTAGATCTGTATGGTTCTTTAAGCCAAAATGGTTAGCAATTTCTCTGAGTAGTACGGCACCAGTTGGATATACTAATGATGTAGTTTGCATGTTAGTCACTTCTTAAAAATCGATTTACATCGTGTTTAAACTGTTGAAAACTTCTAAAGTCACTTGGTGTTGATGGAATAGCTAATTTTCTATTGTTAATCATTAAAAAATTATGCTTTTTACCTTTAGACACATAGATAGATTTTTGCCTTAAAAGTTTAGTAATGAATTGATGAATGTCTTTGTTATTCGAAAACTTCATATCAATCATCATCGTCATAATAATCATTGTCTTGCTCTGCTTGACATGAAGAGCAAAGTTCTCCATTGACGATATAATTGTAATGCTCACCTTCTGGTAAGGCATCTCCATAAAGTGTTGTATAACATCCTGCACATTGATATAAATAAGCCATAATTAACTCCTCTTCGGCATGGGAGTAATATAGATTTTATAAAATAAAATAACTGCAAGGCAGTTGGCGGGAAAATATTAAAAAAATGAAAATAGCATCTGCCTAGTAATAAGAAGCACTGGTAGGCTAAATATAGGAATACGTAGCTAACTTATCCAGTAATTTGCAGTACAACCCACCTAATTCCTTGCGATTTTGCGATTTTCCACCGCTAACACTTATCCAAACCATATTCAGATATCGCAAATTAAAAGCGACAAGCTGCGATAACATAATATCGCAACATATCGCTTTTTAACTGCACCAATCAATAGGTTGGTATTACTAGCTTTTCCCTAGAAAATCGCAAAATCTCACTCTTTTTTGAAGAAATGAGGATTACCTTCTAGATATGTACGATTATTTAGTTCAATTATTTTAACGTATTTGTGTTCTATTAAAACATCTAATACTGGCTTAAACTCTGCAACTTTTCTGAGATGAGCTGGAGCATTCTTTTGTGCAATGATCTTTTCAACTACAAACTTATCTATTGTAGCGTCTTCATTTTGAGACCTTAAAAATAAGCGCTTAAATGAATTAAGTAGTTTCTCAGAATCAATTAAAGTATGATCATTAATAGATGGATATCTCATCCATTCATTTAATGAATAACGCACTATTTCACAAGCTGCTTTCATAGTATTTTCAGTAATTTCTTCTTCCATACTAAAGAAAGCTAAATTAGTAGCGACCCTTCTGCTTATTTCACTTGCTCGACTAGCAAAGGCTTTTATTTCCTCATAATCACCTCCACTCTGTTGTTTAATTTCACAATCATTGTAGAAAAACCTATCAATTACTTCAGCTTCTTCACTTAATTGAAGTACGACAAATCCACTATTTGATTTAGACTTTTCATAAAGCTCTATACAACGATTCCAAAAATTATTTAATCTAGAATCTAAATGGGCATTTCTAAGTTTTTCTCTAAACTCAGCTGTATGAAGTCTAGAGCCTTCAAGTGATTCAGGTATACTCAATATAAATCTCGGTAAGAAACCCTGATCTCTTAAAATAGGACTGAGTAAAGCATTTTGTAGAATTACCCTTTGCCCTAATAAATTAAATGTCAGTCTAATGTCAAAAGCATTACCATCACTAGCAATACCAACATTAGTCCCAACACGTTTTTTTTGACAATTACCAGCATCATAGATTTTAGTCATTGCACCTAAATTAGAGCGTGCTGAGTCACTCTTCATCGAAAACCCTTCAAAAAACTGTGCAGCTTCATCGGTACTTAATGAGGCGAATTCAAGTCCTCCATCAATATACATCGACAATAATTTTTCAATGGTAATGTCAGAGAAAAAACACGTTGGATCTTTGATCTCTAATTCAAAGTCATCAATTAAATTTTCAGATTTTTTTGAATTTTTCTTCGATACTTTTATTAAGGCTTTAAACCTCTGGATTTCTTTTTTTTCTTTATCCATTAATGGTTTTGCTATTAAGTTATAACAAGTAGATTTTCTTACACCACTTCCACCTTCTGCAATCAAAAAAAGACTACATGGCATACCATTTTCACTATTTAATAGTGATGGTGCATTTACACTTGATTGAGCTATATGAGAAATGACACTCAAAATACAATGTATTGCTAACAAATAATCTACTTGGACATATTCAGAGGCTGCTTCAGCTGCTAAATGAATAACTTCAGGTAGAAACTTTTTTGGGTAAGGAATAGGATTTAAAAAAACATCAGCTTTTAATGGAATAGGTTTATTCCATTTATTATTTAGATTAGAATTTTCCATTACTATACTCACCAAAAATTATTTAGAAACCTTAAGATTATTTTTTTTAAGCCATTCATCAATTTCAAACTTTGACCAAACGATAATTTTAGGACTTAATCTTGTTGGTTCAGGAAATTTCCCCTCCTTAATCCATCGAAATAGAGTTGCTTTACTTATGTTTAAATAACCTTTTGATGCAGGTTTTGCATTCTGAATACGATAATCACCTTTTAAGTTATCTTTAATAACAACTTTGAGTTTTTTTTCAGGAGTATTACATAAATCTTCATACTTCATTATTTCAGAATATGTATTTCTATCAGCCATTTTACATCTCTTTGAGTTCCAAACGTTCTCAATAAAACTACATAAGAAACTTTGTGTGTTCTAGACCTCAATAGACAGTCACGTTAAAAATAAAATATAAACCACTGATTTTAAATGATTTAAAACTTGGCTTTACATTGCATAATAAAAACTGAAATCATATTGTGAAATTTAATACTTTTCCTTTCACAAAATCCTTTAAATTCTGTAGCTATCCACTGCTCTAAAACTTTCCTTAACTCTGATGGAGCAACATTTTCTTTATTATTGTTCCAATAAAGATTTTTAGTTTGATCAATTGTCTTAGTAATTATTTCATCTAAATAATCTTTTGATGTAATTATTTTTCTATCACATAAGTTTTTTTTAAATAGTTCTACAACTTCAGGATATTTCTTATTATCTTTATACATTTTATTTATTTCATTAGAGAATAAATATATATTTGACTGATAATTACTTATTTTATTACCTTTAATTATGTTTAAAGATTTCATTTTACGATCATCAAAAACTGATTCTTTTCTTTGATTTATACAATTTTTTGTTAAATCAGCATAATTAGAAGAAATTATATCTATTTTATAATCAAAATTCATAAGAAAACTCTTAATTTCGTCAAGGAAATCAATAGAAATTTTATTTAAAATTTTCATTTCATGGGTTTTCTTTTGAGTATATAAAAAATCACACAAATAAACTGATTGAATAACAAACTCTAATACTAAAAACTTAAATAAATTTCCTTTCTTAATATCATATGATTGACGTATTATCTCTGACAAAAAAATGGATTCAAAGCATAAAATATTTGCTCTTATTTTTCTACAAATTTGGTTCATTTGCTTATAGCTAGATTTCTTAAGTAATTTAATATTCTCATAAAAAATATTAATATTTTCTAATCCAAATTTTCCTAAATCTGTGAATGGGCATTCCTTTCTATTTATAATTATTAACGCCACATAATTAAAAGAGAAATTATCAATCAATTCCTTGAAAATTATATTTCTTGCTTTTACAAAATTATTTTCAATATCAATTTTTCCAAATTTTTCTGCTATTGCTGAGGAGTCTAGGTGCAGATAAATGAATGACAAATACAGAGATAAAATTGTTTTATTTTGCGTATTACATTCAAATAGCTCTTCCGTATCATTCAAGATACTCATTAATGATATTCCAGTCATTTGTTAAGATAATTTCTCGAGGTAATTCAAAATTAAAGTTTATATAAATTTCTCTGCGTAAACAGTATTCATCATAACTTTCAGCATATGTTTCATAGCGTGGAGCAAAATAGAGTTTCAAAGTAGGCAAATTTGAATCATCCCATCTTTGCTTACCACGACTATATAGAAATAATTTCCCTAATGTGTATAGTCGTCCAACCTGTTGTCTCATCCCTCTAAAAACAGCATAGGTTTGAAAAAAGGACTGCCATTTAACAAGATCTTCAATTGGTTTAGCCTTGTTAGGTTGTGAAACATAGCGATTTATAATATTAACTAAGTCTGTTTTCTTTTTCGCTATAACTTCTTTTTTCCATCTCCAAGTCCAACTAAAGGGTTTACTTGGCGTTTTATAAAATTTGTCAGAATTTGCTTTGTACTTCTTATGGGTCATTCGTACAAGTTCTGCTGAACATCCTGCAAAATCTAACTCTAGATAAGGCTTAGACATTACAAACTTCAAAAATTCACCATCTTTAAAGTAGTCATGGATTAGATGTGTTTCAGCAATAATATTTTCTCTAGTAAAAGACAACTCTTCCATTTCATAGATTTTATCTTTGCCGATTTGCTTATGCTGTTCAGTAGGGTGAACTGGCTGTTTACTATGTTTATGGCTGTTAGGCGTGGTGATTAATAAAATAAAAAGCCATCTATTTTCATAAATAACATCTTGCACAATCAGATCTGCAATCGGCTTTCCTGTTTTAAGGCGGTAATTTCTCTGACGACTAGTTAAATTTAGATCATATCTGATCGTGAGTTTTTCAATGAGTTTCTTAATATTGGTTGTTGAGCCAATACCATTATCAATACTAAATGATGAATAGAAGTATGCTCCACGAGTAACTTTATCCTGAATTTTTTGTGCTGTGTATTTGGTATGAGGGCTGTAATCAATCATCTTTTGTCATCCAACAATACAGTTTAACTGTAAATCAACAATCCACTTTTTCCCTGTGGAATCCCATCTAAGCATTTGTGTCAATCAACAATAGATATTGTCTGAATTAAGGTGTTTTTACTTTTGAGCTTTGCTCAAAAACCGCTATGGCAAAGCCATAGCTTTATGAATGATCACCTCACTTTGTAAGGTGGCAATTAAGTAGTTCCTAATGACGACACAAACTTCATTAGTTAAATTTATATCATTTTAAATTTAATATCAATAATATTGATATTTGAAATTAGATGTACTAATATGAAATTATCAATCGAATAGTGGACTGACCATCCATCCTTAATTTTCTTCTTTGAAGTTTTGGATGGGTTAAAGACCACCATTCAAAACTTTGATACATATTGCCGTGAGTACATGAACTAACCATTCTTGTACTGCCGATGTAGCGGACTGCTGGGGAAACCTCGCTCGGTACGTTGCAACGGGGGCTGGAGAGCTGCAATGCTCTTCTTCTATCCGTTCATTCAACTTGGATTTAAGAGTTCCTATATGCATTGCATATAAAGTTGTTGGGCGACAAGGACACGGGAGCCTATAAGGAATTTATTCCGAAATGGTCATTTGGTTAGGAATAGCCAGATTAGATTTAAAACTTAGGTTTTGAATTGATACCCTGTTCAAAGTGATACAGTCAGGAGCAGCACAGGATGTGCGATAGTCTCCGTTAATAGCTGAGTGTGTATGCTTGATCGAGGCAAGTGAATAACTTGCGAAAAGTATGCTCATTTCCAATCACGATGGCTGCTGAGAGTACCGTGAGGTACTAGGACTTCGAGCCTAACGGTGGAGAAGTTGGCACCATTTGGCGCAAGCTGAATGGGTCGCTGGATAGCTTAAACGTGTAACGGCATTAATCGATAGATGCTGATTGGAGTGTAAGAGTTTTACCCTTTATAAAGTTGTGTATACATCATATCCCGATAAAACTAAGGAACTACGGTTGGGGGAAACAGGAAGTATGTATGCAAGCGAGAGGATAAACGGTCTGCACATTAAGACACTTTGAAATAACTTGGGAAGCACTGTATGAAGGACTTAAATTGGTTAAAGGTCTGTTAATTTATACAGTGTGGGAGCGATGGCAAGTAGCGCATATAAAGCAAGTTTTTACTTGTGGAAATTGTGGTACAGATCTTCATACTAAGATTTGTACTAAGTGGGATAGCTAGCTTAAAGCGAATCCTAAAACAGTCTGAGTCATCAGATTGCTCACTGCGAAAGCTTGAGTCGGCACATATGAGAATATGTTCGGCAATATGTTAGAAGAAGGTTAGTGGAATGCTTGGTCGCATTCCTATGTTTGGGCTTGGTCGCTCAAACTAGACCATGATTGATAAAGCATAAGTATTCTGAAGTTTGGTCACTGAAGAAATGCTGCTTATGCGGAGTTGCTAAGTGCTTTTTAATTTAGCTAATGTTCACACGGACATGAAAAATATAAGTGTCTTGCTTTTCCATCTTAGGCAAGAAAAAACTAAATCCTAGATTTAGTAATTTGAAGTGGAATATGGCTTAAGTCAGCATGAAAAAATTGAGCAGTCAATAAAGACGTTAAAATTGAACAAGGAAATGTTCTCAAAAACCTTTTAAGGCTACATTCCATTTGGTATGTAGCCTTTCTTTATTCCAAATAATCTTAAAACTGATATTTTTTATCATTTACTTTTCACATAACATTAACTGTAATACTCTTTTAAACTATTTTTTAAATTCATGAAAATCTTATACTTATCTTTACCAATATCTTTAATTTTTCTTAGTGGCTGCCAAACTATAGAAAGCATAACGCCAGAAAAAGTCAGCAAATTTTCAAGCCCTAATGATTTAGTTTTAAAAATGAAATTAAATGGTTCAGATAACAAAGGAAAAGACTATGTTTATGTATGGGATAATAAAGGGGACATAAGTAATCCTAATTCTTTGATTCCTAAAACTTCTTTAAGTCTTTTTTGTCAAAATCAAAATGGTAAATTTGATAGAATTGAATCGAGTCCAATGGATCAAGTACGAGATCCCTATGCACGAAATCTGTTAAAAAAATATAAAGTTGATGAGGCAGTCGGTGGTTTTAGATGCAGTCTGCCAAATAATAAAAGTTGGGGTGTTCTAATTGAGCCAATAAGTGAACGTGCAACAGACTCAAAATCTTATACTTTTAGATATGTTAAGCTCAAAACTGAAATAATGTCATCTTCTGATATAACTTCATTTTACTTTAAACACCAAGTACAAAAGGACATAGAGCAATCTAGACAACGAGCTTTAAATGAAAAGTATCAAGCACAAGAAAAAGCAAAACAACAGACTTATACTAATTTCTTAAATTCAAATAAACCAACTTCCAAAAACATTGGCAGTAAAGTTTGTAAAGACGTTACACTCAATTTCCCTACAAATCTTTATGTTTTAGGTCAACTACAATATGAAAAAGCTAATGGAGTTGCCGTCGGAAGTTTAGAGCAATTCTCGAATGATGGAAAAAATATAAAAATCAGTTTAAGAGGTTGGTTAACTAACACAGGTGGTATACAAGCTTCTCCAAGTGTTCACTTTGATGGCATTCCATTAGAAGCAGGGCGTAATATTTGGGAAAATGCTTATGGTTGGTATTTATGTAAATAAATAAATAAAGCTGCCAAAACAATTTTTGGCAGCTTTATTTTTAGTTACAGCTTTCCCTTACTTATTAGATGTACCCAAAGCTGTACGAATAATTTCAACGACTTTTTCACTTTCAAATTGAGTTTTAAAAACAACGTCTACATCATCTCTGACATTTTGAAATAAAAGTTCCGCATGTTTAATTTTACGCTGCTCTTCTTCAGATAAGGTATAGTTTGCCTTATCTTTCGTTTCAATCAACAAATTCAAAGTTTTCTTTCCACTTTCATACTCAACAATATAGGCAAAGTCTGGAGAATAGGTTCCACCACCTGCTATAGGAATACGAATTGAGTTTTTAGGAATCTTTGTGAATACAGATACTTCAGAAACTTTTTCACAGATATTTTCTTTTTCAAGAGGTGAGTCATAAAAGAGTTCATTGAATAAATAATTATCTGCAATATTTAAAGCCTCAGTCATTCGCCCTAAGTTAGCACTATCTATCTCAGCTAATGGTTCACCTTCTTCATCAGTGAATACAGTAGGGTGGACTGTATTAGATACATCCGTTAAACCTATTTGATAACTTTGGAATGACTGTTTTAATAAATAATCATTAAAGCCACTGCGAATTGAGCGAATAGTACTTTGGCTTAGATATTGGTTGATATCTAAATGTTTATCTGCACTTTGTAACAACTGTAAAAATACTTGATGAAGTGTATTACGGTTCACTTTTAATGAAATGGCTAAATCATGTAAGAATTCACCATAGGTCATGGTTTGAATCGGTAAAACCTCTTCATGAATCGAACGCTCAACCTGCTGTGATGCCAAATTATTTTCAATGATTAAAGTATGCTTTTTGGTGAAACTTCCTGTCTTTTTAAAGCTATCTAAATTCGCCTCAAAATAACCTTTGAGCAAAGCATGGAATTGCTCTTCAGAGTCGATTTTGTATTCCAAAATCACTTTACGGTTAAGAGTTTCCCACATTTCTTTAAGCTCAGCATACTTAGCAAGACGCATAGTTGCTTTCTGCTTTGTATCTCCAGCATTACGTACTTTATTTGCTTTTAGACCTTGAGCAAAAACTAGAGGGAACTCTTGCTTTAACTTCGCCAAACCGCCTTCTTTAAAGTCATTATTACGCTTAATTGCATCAAGACCATCTAGGTGCTCTAGTAAAGCATCTTCATCATTGAACAGATTTGAATATTTATCCAGAATTTGAGCAATTAGTTCATTAGTCAGTTTAGTTTCATCAAACTCAACTAATGATTTGCTGTTGATATCTTCTACTAACTCTTTTACAAAATCTTTTTCTGTAAAATCAACATAGTAATGCAACTGAAAGTTTTCATTTTTAACACGTTGCATAAACTCATTTACTGGCAGACGTAAGCCACGACCAACTTCTTGTAGCTTACTAGTTTTACCACCACTAGAACGCAATTTACAAATCTGGAATACATTCGGATTGTCCCAACCTTCACGTAATGTCCACTTTGAAAAAATGAAACGACGTGGGTTGTCTAGACTCAATAAAGTTTCTTTATCATGCAGAATTTCCTCAATCTCTTTCTCAATTTTCTCATCTTTTTCAGAATTATCTTGAGAGAAATAACCACCGTGAGATTGAGAAATATCTTTCAAAGTATTCTCTAAATATTCTCGGTAGGCTTCATGAGTTTCAGTTGTCAAAAGCTGAGTGACATGCCTTTCAATTTCAGCTTCTACAAATAAAGCTAAACTTCCTTTTTCTCCTTCTTTACCTCGGTAACTTTCAATATTATCAATAAAGAAGAGGCTTAATGGTTTAATCCGAGCAGTTGAGCGAGTCAATAAATCTTTTTCTATTTCAAAATGATTTGTAATGGCTTTACGGATCATTTTTTCCTGCAATGTTTCATTGTAAGAATACGGATCAATCACATCATTTTTTTTAAGTTCTAAACCGTTAGATAACACCACTGTGGTTTTGTTTAGGTTATCAATGGTTAGGCTACCAAAGTTTTGATCAACTTTACTTAAAGATTCATTTTTAAGTAAATGAACTTTTTCAGTAAATTTTCCCTTTTTGACTTGGAAAATTGCTTCTTCTTTCTTTTTGTTGCTTATATCAATATCAATAAGTTTAATAGAAGTATCTTTCGCACCTTCAAACTCTTCAATATATGCTACAACACCTTTAACCAAATCTTGATTAAAGGCATCTACAGCCGTTAACTGATAAATAAGGTTATAGTAATTATTATTGAAAGTTGCTCCATAACGAACAATAAATTGGCCACCTAGCTTTTGAATATTTGCCCAAGTCTTTTGTGCAGTTGGAAAGCGGTGTGGTTCATCAATAATAACCATTGGAGCAATTGATGCAATTGCATCAACAGGTGTATTAAATTGATCAAATACAGCACGGTCATACTTCTTACTAAGCGTATCTGAGTTAACCATCCCTGCATTAATTACAAGTACATGAATAGTATGACCATCATCACGTGCTTGTACAAAATCCAGAATACTTTGAGGCATAAAATCTTTCTTGGATTTCTTACCTGACTGACTTTCGACAACATGACAACGGATAGACTTATTCTGATAATTAGTCGCAAAATGCTCTTGTGATGCTTGTGACTTTAAAAAAGTAGTCGTACCTGCCTTAATAGGTAATGTAGGTACAACAACAATAAATTTAAACAGATTGAGGTGCTTATTAAGCTCAAACATCATTTTGGTATAGGTATAAGTTTTACCTGTACCTGTTTCCATTGAAATATCAAGAACATTACTTTCAGATTTAGCTTGATGACCTACAATTCCATTGTGTTTTTGTACTGCTTCAATGGATTTCCCATAGTCTGTTAATCCCAATTGCTTTTCTTTCGGTGCTAAAGGATTACTCACTAGAGCCATTTGCTGATTAGGCTTTGTAAAAGTCACATTTTCCAAAACTGCTAGAATGCTACTTACAGCATCTTGTTGATGCTGTAAATTACCTTCGAAATGGAATTGTTTAGTCTGCTGTGGTGCAAATAAAGGCAATGTTGCATTCATGATTAGTATCTCACCACCATATCATCAAATGAAATCGATTTTTTGTTATGGTAGCTCTTCAGCGCTTCACTAATTTCACGTTGAGATTTACTATCAAAATGATGACCAAGAATGACTATTTTTGACACTTGGAATTCAGGTTCATCATCAAGTTTTTTAATCAACTCTTTTAAAGCAGTTGTGTTAAAGCCTTGATTAACTAAATACAAAACATGCTCAAAACCATAAGCGATATAATCACCGAGATTGATAGTATTCAGATTTTCAGATAATAAGATGTTATCCAAAACTTTCCATGTCGTTAAAATATCTTGCAATTGAGCATCATCAAAACCAGTCGTAGATGGAGAGGTATTTGATTGAGATAAAGTCAATTGCTTTAACTCTCTGTAATTCGATGATGGTAAAAAATTATCGCAGGTTTTAAAAATTTTAAAGCCATTTTCAACATTTGCATCAGGATGATCTAGAGCTAGTTTTTCACCTGCTTTAATAATCCTATCTTTGGTTATCTCAAAAATTGTTTTATAGCCTGCTTTGTAAGCATCTTTGTTCGGATCGGTTTTTTCATCTAATTGAACTATAATGTATTTAAGATTTCTATCTGCTTCTAAATTATTTAGCGTTAGAACCGCCTCAGCGGTAGTTCCACTTCCGCCAAAGAAATCCAAAACATAAGAATCTTTATTACAACCAATTCTTATTAAATCTCTTATAAAGGGAACAGGTTTAGTTCCTTCAAAAACTTTTTTATTAAGAAGATTTTTTAAATATGTGGTTGCAGTACTTGTACTGTATTCAGGTTTATAGAAAACTGTTTTGGGTTTTTTTGTAGGCAAATCTCCTAATCTAGGTCTTTGCTTTTTATAGATATTTTTTGAATTCCTACCATCTACCAAAATTAGATCATAATAATATTCGGTTATAGTTTTTTTACTCCAACTCCATGAGAGTTCTTCACCATCATCATTTATCGGTAAAAGTTTGAGGTCATCTTCATCTTTAGGAAGATCATTGTCAGTCACATAAAAAACATTAGTTTTTTGATCATAAAAAACAGGGAAAAATCCTTTAGGTCTCTTTTCTCGACTAGCATCTTGACCAGTACGCCTTAATGTATCAGCTCTTTTGAAAAAACCATAATCATCTTCTTGCCACTCGGAATCAATTGAATCATCATCTACAGCGAATTCACCAAATACCATTTTTGTTTTATCAAGTACATATACTAAACAATATTCATGTGTATCTGAGAATCCATAATTATCATGATTGCCTTTTAGATTCATAATTGTCGGAATATTAGCAACAAAATTAGCTTCACCAAAAATTTCATCACATAAAATTTTCAGCTGGGCTTGCTCATTATCATCAATCGAAATAAAAATTACCCCATCTTCTTTTAGTAATTGCTTTGCAATATAAAGGCGAGGGTAAATAAATGTAAGCCATGCACTATGACTGTTAGCATTACTTTGTGTGAAATCTAAAACTCGTTTAGCTTCATCTAAATCAACACCTGCAAGCTCAGCAAATTGTTCAGGTGTGAAGCTACGATCATCTTGGTAAACGAAACCATCTGATCCAGTATTGTATGGTGGGTCGATATAGATCATTTTAATTTTATTGGTATAAGCACCTTTCAGATGCTTTAATACCTCAAGGTTATCACCCTGAATCAGCATGTTATGGCTATTTTTATTTTGCTCTAGCTGATTATGCTTATGATCTTCAGATAGCATCGTTCTTATAGGTTCATTAGCCAACACACGGGCATATGACTTACCTAACCAATTCAGACTATAACTTTCACGACTAACATCAACGGCATTTGCTTGAAGAATGTCTTGTAGTTTTGACAGAATAAATTTTCCCTGACGATCAAAGCATTGAGGGAAATTACTTTTTAAAACTGCTAACTGTTCACTATTGGCTGTGACTATTTCAGTAGATAAGGTTTGCTCAATTTTCATATCAGAAACAAATTAAAAATTCAATGATGATAATTCTATTCACTCAAGTCGATAAAAGATAGTTTTTAGATAACATTACAACTATTGATTTAGTAATTGTTTGGTTTGCTACATTAAATATAAAAAAAGGGGCTAACCTGCCCCCTTGAACCTTCATAAAGCCTTAACTATAAGTCCCTTAGAAACTAAATACTCACTCCAAAACTTCATCATTTCTTTTCTTGTCTCAAGATGAACAGAGTGATCATATGCAGATGAGACCCTATCTTTTTTTACATGAGCAAGTTGCCTTTCAATAGCATCTGATAAATAACCTCGTTCATGTAAGAAAGTAGATGCCAAACCCCTAAAACCATGTCCAGTCATCTTGCCTGAGTATCCCATTCTTTTTATTGCACCCAAAATCGTGTGACTGCTTATCATGCCATCTTTCGCTCTTGCACTGTAAAAGACAAACTTACTTTGAGAATTAATTAATTTTAAGTTATTTAAGATTTGTAACGCTTCCTCTGACAAAGGAACTAAGTGAGGTTTTCGACCTTTCATTCTCTCAGCTGGAATTCTCCATAATTTATTTTCCCAGTCTATTTCTTGCCATTCCATCCCTCTAAGTTCGCCTGTTCTAACAAAGCATAGCATCATCATTTTGATAGCTGAAACAGAAGTATAGTCACCTTGATAACGCTGTATATCAGTAATCAATTGAGGTAATTCAAGAATAGATATTCTTGGCATGTGCTTAACTTTATGATCATCTAAATCTTCGACCAAACCAACAGTCGGATTATTCTTAGTTAACTTTAATTTTCTTCTTGCAAATTTATAAATTTGACCAATTAGTCGAACAACTCTTTTAGCCATTTCAATAGTACCGTTGGCTTGCATTTTTGTTGCGATATCTAAAATTTCATCTGGATTGATATCATCAACTGACTTATCGCCTAAAGTTGGAAACACATGTTTTCTAATTGCCCCTAAATTTCTATTATATGTTGTATAAGCATGACCGCATTTTTTAAACATAAACCACTTGTCAGCAACAACTCTAAATAATTTAGAATTATCTAGCTCTACTTTCTTGTTTTTAGTATTGCTAGTTGATGGATCTTGGTCAGGGTTTTCTTCTAATTGCTTTTTTAAATTAGCTGCGTTGCTTCGAGCAACAATTGCAGTCATTTGAGGATACTTGCCCAAAGTAATATTTTTTTGCTTGCCATTATAACGATAAGAATAAATCCATGTTTTTCTTCCATTGGCAAAAACATGAAGTTGAAGACCATTTCCATCACTCAACTTGAGTGGAGCTTTACCTACTCCTGAGTGCTTGGCATCTTTAATTTGTTGAGCTTTTAACACTTTTATCTATTCCAAAAATTAGCTTGGAAATAGTTTTATACCAACACTTATACCAACACAACGCATGAGACTGTATGAAACCGTAAGACACTATAAGAAACAAAAAAGGCATGAAAATGTTTAATTTTCATGCCTTTAGATGCCATATGAGATCATATGAAGTTGAATTTTGGTGGAGGTGGCGGGAGTTGAACCCGCGTCCGCCAGCACTACGCTCGAGAATACTACATGCTTAGATATCGTCTATTATTTTAACCCTTTGTGACCCGACGAACAGGATACTCAGGCGATCCTCTAAATTTAGTACAAAGCCCCGAGGCGTGGCTTTAATACGGACTTGTGTGCGTGCGCTTCAGTCGGACTCTCTAACCACAAGTATTCGGAGAGGCGGACAAGCTGCCCTTAGGCAGCTAGAGCGTATGATTCGTCGTTTGCGACTAAAAAATGCAAATTTGATTTACGAGAGAAAATGCGCTCTCGGCATGCATCTATGAGTTTCATCACCAGCGTCGAAGCCAGAAACACCCCCAAAGTACGCAGTTATCATAACATATTTAATTAAAAATACGATCATATTTTCAAACAATTACACTTCTTGATACGCTAATGAGTATAAATACGCTAATATTTTCTTTTTTAAGCTAATAACAGAAAAACGATGAGCTATTTACTAGCACTTGATCAAGGAACGACTTCGAGCCGCGCAATCATTTTTAATGAAAATGGAAAAGTACATGCGACAGCTCAAAGAGAAACACACATTAAAACGCCACATTCGGGTTGGGTCGAACAAGATGCACAAGAAATTTGGACGACACAAATTGCGGTTGTGCAACAAGCCATGGCTTCAGCCCGTATTCTCGCTAAAGATATCAAAGCACTCGGACTAACCAATCAACGAGAAACTACAGTCGTTTGGGACAAACGTACAGGTACCCCTCTCGCTCCTGCCATTATTTGGCAAGACCGCCGTGCGGCAGAATGGTGCAACAGCCTATTACAAAACAACAAAATGAATAAAATTCATAAAAAAACTGGGCTACGCATTGACCCCTATTTTAGTGCAGGAAAACTAGTATGGTTATTACAAAATATTGATGGCTTAAGAGAACTCGCACAACAAGGTCATGTCGCTTTTGGTACTATTGACAGTTGGCTAATTTGGAATTTAACTCAAGGGAGTCAGCATGTTATTGAAGTAAGTAATGCCTCTCGTACCATGTTGATGAATCTTGAAACTCAACAGTGGGACACTGAACTACTCGAACTGTTTGATATTCCACGTTCAGTTTTACCTACAATTATTCGTTCAGATGAATATGTCGCCAATACTGCTCCTGGTTTATTGGGTGCAGAAATTCCAATTACGGGTGTCATGGGCGATCAACAATCTGCACTATTTGGTCAATCTTGCTTTGAAGCTGGCACGGCGAAAAACACCTATGGCACAGGATGTTTCATGCTCTTTAACACCGGTAAAAAACTACAGTATAGCCAAAATCAACTACTCACCACACTCGCATGGAACTGCCAAAATAAAACCAGTTATGCTTTAGAAGGCAGTGTTTTTATGGCAGGTGCTATAGTGCAATGGCTAAGAGATGGTTTGGGTATTATTAAAAATAGTACTGAAGTGGAAAAACTTGCCTGCCAAGTCAATAGCACTGATGGTGTCGTACTTGTTCCAGCATTTACAGGATTAGGCGCACCCCATTGGGATACCGATGCGCGCGCTTTACTCTGTGGTATGTCACGAGGAACAAATAAAGCCCACATTGCCCGTGCTGCCTTAGAATCAATTGCTTTTCAGGTTTCCGATGTCCTCACCGCTATGCAATCTGACATTAACCAACCCTTAAAAGAGTTACGTGTCGATGGTGGTGCAAGCCAAAATGATATGCTCATGCAGTTTCAAGCAGACATATTAAATGTTCCTGTTTTACGTCCCAAATTGCTTGAATCTACCGCATGGGGTGCAGCAGCAATGGCTGGCTTAAAAATAGGTGTATTTGATAATCTACAACAGATAGCAGAATCTTGGCAACTTGATCGTTCTTTTGAACCCAATATGAGTACCGATCAGCGGACTTTCCATTTAGAACAATGGAATAGTGCCTTACAACGCGCAAAGTCTTCGCTTTAAGTAAAAGCCTCGACATTTGAGCAGTATAAAAATCATAAAAAAGCCCGATCATTAAATCGGGCTTTTTACATTCTAAATTATGCTAAGAATCATAAATCTTAATGTGCATGCCCTGCACCAACTGAACCTTTCGGCTTTGGACTTAACCAAATAAATAGCCCTGCAAAAATAAATAACATCGCAAAAATCAAAAAAACATGATTGACTGACATTGTCAGTGCTTCTTTATCGACAAGATTAGATATAACACCTAATGCTCGCTCGGAACTAAAGCCATTCTGCATTAAATTTTGCTGTGTCTCTTCAACATGCATACTCGATACTATTTCACTGCGTGCAAGTTTGGCATGATCATCCCAAATCGTAACAGCAATGGATGCCCCTATCGCGCCTGCCATAGTACGAACAAAGTTCATTAAACCCGCTGCAGATGCAAGTTCATCAGGACGAACCGCACCAAGTGCAATATTGGTTAAAGGAATAAAGAAGAATGGTACAGCAAAACCTTGAATAATTTGTGGCAATGCCAGAGTCATAAAGTCGGCATCTGTAATCCAAAATGAACGCATCAAGGTGACTACACCCATTAAAATCAGACCAAAACTCGCCAATGCTCTTGGGTCATATTTCGTCACTAGTTTTGCCACAATGGGTGACATCAACAAGCTACCAAACCCCATTGTTGCTGTCAGATAACCTGCCCAAGAAGCTGTATAACCTAGATTAATTTGCAACCATTGTGGGATCAATACAATACTGCCAAAGAATGCGCCAAAGGCAAAAGCAAGTGATAAGGTCGCAACGGTAAAGCCACGATATTTGAAAATTTGGATATTCACCACAGGATGCTTTTCGGTGATTTCCCAAATCACAAAGACAATAAAACCAATAATGGTAATGCCTGCCAAAATCCAAATGAGACTACTGCTAAACCAATCATGTTCATGTCCAAGATCAAGCATGAGCTGCAATGCGCCAATCCATAAAATCAACAATGCTAAACCCACACTATCAATTTTCAATTTTGCAATTGGTGTTTCTGCCGATTTTAATAAGCGCATTGCTGCAACAGCACAGAAAATCCCGACAGGAATATTGATAAAGAAAATCCAGTGCCAAGACATATTATCACTGATGGTCCCACCCAAAATTGGACCGAGAATTGGACCAACAACGGTGGTCATTGCCCACATGCCCATGGCTTGAGCCTGTTTTTCGGGTGGAAAAATTCGCATCAGCAATGTTTGACTGAGCGGCATAATTGGTCCACCAAATAAACCCTGCCCGATACGACAAATCACAAGCATGGCTAAACTATTTGAAAGCCCACATAAAATTGAAAATAGCGTAAAACCAATCAGGCAAATACAAAAGACTCGAACTGCACCAAAACGCCCTGCCAGCCACCCTGTGAGTGGAACACAAATCGCCTCGGCAACTGCATAAGAGGTAATGACCCATGTGCCTTGCGAACTTGATACTGCTAAGCTGCCAGTAATATGCGGTACCGACACATTGGCAATGGTCATATCGAGTACGACCATAAAGTTTGCCAATGCCAAAACGAAGGCAGCGAAAATTAATCTTCCGCCCTTAAGATCATGAAATACTGGAGTATTCATGATCTTAATTCTTTGTTAAATCAACGGTCGCTTCCATAGAAAGACCAACACGTAAAGGATATTTTTCCAAGTCTTTTGAATCAAGTTGAATACGTACAGGTAAACGTTGAACCACTTTAATCCAATTCCCTGTCGCATTCTGTGCAGGAATTAAGGCAAATGCTGAACCTGTTCCACCTGAAAAACCAATGACCTTACCGTGATATTCAACATCATCACCATATAAATCTGATGTCAATGTAACCGTTTGCCCAACTCGAACTTTTTCCAATTGGCTTTCTTTGAAATTCGCATCAACATAAAGTTGATTGATTGGAACAATACGCATTAAAATTGAACCAGGTGCAACACGTTGTCCCACCTGAATACTACGACGTGCCACCACACCATCAAGTGGTGCACGAATTTCTGTACGCTGTAAATCTAACTGAGCCTGTTCAACTTTTGCCTGTGCAACCAATACGTCAGGTGTTGAAGATTGTGATGCACCTTTAATAAGTGCTTCATTGGCATCCAAATTACTTTGGGCTGCTTTACGTTTCGATTCCGCTTGTGCTAAAGCTGCTTGTGCCACTTTCAAGTTAGCTTGAGCATTGTCTAAAGCACTTTGTGATTTGGTAAACTCTTCTTTAGAAATTGCCCCCGAAGCACTGAGTTTATTTCGACGATCAAACTCTTGTTGTGCTTGTTGCTGTGCCACTTGTGATTGTGCCACCTGCGCTTTGGCACTATTGATGTCATCACCACTAATCATAATTTGAGATGATAACGAACTACTATTTGCAGAACTTTGCGTATATTGACGTTTAGCTTTAGCAAGTTCCGCCTGTGCTTGTGCAAGTGCAATTTGTGCATCTCGAGGATCAACGATAGCCAACACATCACCTTGTTTCACTTGCTGTGTATCGCTGACCTTAACTTCGGCAACTTGCCCACTCACCATTGAAGTAATTTCAGCCGTTTCTGCACCGACATAAGCATTGTCTGTGCTGACTGTCTGTCCAAATACTAAATGATAAATTGAATACACAAGCGCAATAATGATGAGAATCACCGCAAAGATACTGAGTAACTTCTTACGCTTGGTTTTCATTGCTTGGTCAGTTTCTGACGATTCAATTTGTGGATCAGGTGTATTTTGTGCTTCGGTCATCGCATATTCCTAACTGACTTAAACTCGGTCAAAACATCAGCACACTCTAAACCTATAATCTGAAGATAGTCTGAATCACAGTTTATGGTATTGGAAGGTTTGTATTGAAGATGGTCAAGTCAATTTCTTAAAATTTTAGGGTCTAATTTTACTATGAAAAATCACAATATGAGAATAAAAAAATAACTCTATAGTTTAATTTTAATTTTTAAAGCAATACTATTGATTCTATTCTTCTTTTAAATAAAAAATAAGCCACCAGAATGCTTATTCTGATGGTTTGTTTTGACACAATGAGTACAAAGTGTACCAATTAGTACACTTTGTCAATTTAATCAATACGCATAAGATGCAATAGCAGTGGCAATCGCCTTCCCTTCATTATTGCTCATTGTCATACGCATGGTACAACCTTTACGTCCCATACGGAGTGTTTCAGCACGAGCAATAAAATACTCGCCACGACCCGGTGCCAAATAATCTACACGCATATCGACTGTCGCAAGGCGTGAAACTTTTTTAAGTGTATCGGGTAGTTGATCTGCTTCAGCGCGTTTATATAATTCTCCCATTGCGACAATGCCACCAATACTATCAAGTAAAGTTGCAGCAACACCGCCATGTAAAATTTGAAAAGCAACATTTCCAATCAAGTAGGGTTTCATTTCAATGAAACCCTCAATTTCACCATCAACTACACGCATTTGCATGGCGTTATGAGAAAAATAAGGTGAACCATTAAATGCTTGCGTTAACTGATTAAGTACGACATTGATATCAGCTTTAGCACCTAAATGTAAGTTACCTGTCCACTTCTTTTGTGACTCTTGGAGAGTTGAATCACTTTTAAGCGAATCTTGAGGAGAATCATTCATTTTACATCACCGCTTTTCCAAATCGACATCATCAAGAAAAAAGCACACACTTTTTTCCAAAAAAAAATATTAAGAGTCTACAATAAGCCACTAGTTTAATACTGAATAATGAGATTGTTATGACTTATACGTTCAATCGTCCAGCGTTTCCTGCAACTCGTATGCGCCGTATCCGCAAGAATGATCAACTCAGAGCTATGGTTAGCGAAACGCATTTAACAGCAGATCATCTTATTTATCCAGTATTTGTACTTCCGGGTCAAAATCAAAGCCAAGACATTCCAAGCATGCCGAATGTGCAACGTCTTTCAGCCGATCTGTTGCTTAAGAAATCAGAAACCTTACTTGAATTGGGTGTGTCGAAGCTTGCACTTTTTCCTGTAACGCCACAAGAAGACAAAAGTTTATTGGCAGAAGCTGCTTGGCATGAAGATGGTTTAGTACAAAACACTTTACGCCTACTGAAAAAAGAATTGCCTGAGATGGTACTCATCACAGATGGTGCGCTTGATCCTTATACCACGCACGGTCAAGACGGCATTTTGGATGAAACCGGCTTTGTCTTGAATGATGAAACCGTTCAAGCCCTTATCAAACAATCTCTCAGCCATGCCGAAGCAGGTGCAGATGTGATTGCTCCAAGTGACATGATGGATGGTCGTATTGGTGCAATTCGCCAAGCGCTTGAAAGTAATGGTCATATTTATACAAGCATTATGGCGTACTCAGCAAAATATGCATCAAGTTTCTATGGGCCATTCCGCGATGCAGTCGGTTCATCAAGCAACTTAAAAGGTGGCAATAAATACACGTATCAAATGGATATTGGAAACCGTGCAGAAGCATTGCATGAAATTGCACTCGATATTCAAGAAGGTGCAGACATGGTCATTGTGAAACCAGGTATGCCATATTTAGATGTTGTGCGTGAAGTGAAAGATACTTTTGGCGTACCAACATTTGTTTATCAGGTCAGTGGTGAATATGCAATGTTGGCAGCTGCCATTCAAAATGGTTGGTTGTCAGATAGCGTCATTATGGAATCACTCATGTGCTGTCGCCGTGCCGGAGCTGATGGTATTTGGACATATTTCGCGGAAGATGCAGCACGTAAATTAAAAGAGATGAAATAAGTTTTATCTTAAAAAATACATCAACAAAAAAGCTTCATTAATATGAAGCTTTTTTAATCTTAAAATTTACCATATAACAATAGGTTTTTTAATTCCCCCTTTACTCTTGCAGAGCTAACGCCTCAATCCCACAAGAAGAAATCTCCAACTTAAAATTTAAATAATGATAAATACTCAGTTTTAATTTTTGCAAGAACCTTACAGTTTTACATCAATATTTATAACTATATGCAAGCCCTAAAATATCTTGACTCATTCATGGTGGTGACCTTAATATCAATTAAGGAAATCATATTTTGTTTAAAACATTTTTTAATCCAACTAAAAATGGCATGCTTATCTTTTTTACACATAAGTGAAATTGAAAATAATTTTTATGTATATAAAGAAAAATATTCACAATGCTATTTTCAATATGCTCTAATATCTAAACATTTTTAAACAGAAATACAGCATGCACATCGCCATTATCGGTGCAGGGGTCAGCGGATTACTGACCGCACTCGAACTTGTAGAGCAAGGCTGTGAGATAAGTCTATTTGATCAACAACAGACAGGACATGCTGCTTCATGGGCAGGTGGTGGAATTCTCTCCCCGATGTATCCATGGCGATATCCGCGTGAAGTCAATCACTTAGCAAAAGATGGTAAAGCTTTATATCAACACTGGAATGCAAAAATTTCACCCAAAACAGGCATCGATTTTCAAATTAATGAAACTGGTATGTTAATTTTTGATGAAGATAATTTTGAAATTGGATTGAATTATAAAAATTTATACAATGAGCCGATGCAACACTGTGAATATTTAAAACGTGAACAACTTGAACATGTCAATCCGCATATTTCAACAGCATTTCAACATGCAATTCATTTTCCACAGCTTGCCAATGTGCGTAATCCACGATTATTAAAATCACTCACGGCATATTTAAAACAGCACCCTCAAGTCAAGATTTATGAAAACACATGGATTGATGAATTCCACATTCAATACGGGAAAATTCAATCGATTCAAGCACAAAATGGGAAAAAATTCGTTGCCGATCAATTTGTGATTGCAACTGGTGCATGGTCAAATCATTGGTCGAAGCAACTACACGTTCAGATTCCCGTTGAACCAGTACAAGGGCAAATGTTGCTCTTTAAAACGCCTGAAAATTGGCTACCGACCATGTGTATGAATCAGGTCATGTATCTGATTCCTCGTTTAGATGGTCATGTGGTCTGTGGTTCGAGTATGAATCATCTTGGTTTTGAGCATCGACCATCGGTGCAGACTCAACAAAATATTTTTAAAGCCTGTACGCAAATAGTCCCTGAACTTGCCAATTTTCCGATTGTAAAACAATGGGCAGGTTTACGCCCAAGCTCCCCCACAGGTATTCCCTATATTGGACAAATGCCAAATATTGGAAATCTTTGGGCAAATTTCGGACATTATCGAAATGGTTTATGTATGGGACCATCATCGGCACAATTGCTTAGACAACTGATGTTAAAGCAACCGACAAATGTTGATCCTACAGCCTATTCACCATTACAACTGATTTAAAAAGATTTGATACACAAACATTAAGCGATTTAAAAAACTACCCAAATAATCATGTTAGAAATAGCGAAATTATTCACCCATGATATTTTTCAATGCCGATTTATAATCAGAATATTTGAACTTAAATCCTGCTTCCATCAATGCGTTTGGCTTTACATATTGCCCATTGAGCACCAATTGTGACTGCTCGCCCATCATCAAACGCATCACCCATGCAGGTAGGCATAAAAATGGTTTACGTTTTAAAGTTAATGCCGTGATATTTGCAAATTCAGCTTGAGAAATATGGTCAGGCGCAACAACGTTATAAATTTTATCTGTTGATGTGGTTTTAAATAAAAAGTAAATGGCTTGAATGACATCATCTATATGCACCCAAGTGATCGGCTGTTTACCTGATCCAATTTTTCCTATCAAATTTAATTTAATGGGTAATAACATTTTCGGTAAAATACCACCGCCCTGCCCAAACACGATACCTAATCGAATAATACGTGTATCTTGCTCAGCATCTTTCAGTGCTTCTTGTTCCCACTGTTGGCAGAGCTCTGACATAAAAATAGCTTGTGGTTCACTATGCTCATTACAACTTTTAGCCCAAAGTTCAGATGGGTCAATGCCATAAAAACCAATTGCAGAACCTGAAATAATACGTTTCGGTTTCATCTTATTTTTTTGCAAATAGCGATACAATTGCTGTGTCGTTTCAACTCGACTTTGAATCAGCTGTTTTTTTCGTGCATCTGTCCAACGTCCATCACCAATACTTTCACCTGCCAAATTGACTACATAATCAATTTGATGCGTTTGAATCTCATCGAAATGCTGAATCCATTTCATATTTGGATGTTTTGCAACACGATTTGCCTGACGGGTCAAAGCAATGACCTGAAAATCACGATCAAGTAAAAACTTAACAAGGCGTTGTCCAATAAAACCTGAAGCCCCTGTGACCAATACTTTTTCTTGAATCATAAGCCACCTTTCATTCTTTTCATCTGTGATTATTGGGTGGCTATTGCATCTTCAATCAACTTCAATATTGTCAATTATATCAATAGCCATAAAATACTGATGACTGAGTTATAACATGAATAAGCGCTTAAAATAAAATCAACTCAAATTTAATTCGGATACATTTTAGCAGCCATACGCTGTGCTTGTTTTCCATAAAACCACCATGTAATCAAATACAAAGGAATAGCTAAGACCAATAGTAAAATCAATATCAGGCTAATAAAGTTGGCTTGTTGCAAATACAACATAAAATTTTGCCAAACCTCTGGGTCTTTACGTGAAAATAATGCCAAACCGGCAATCACACCTAAAATATTATAAGCCCAAAAAATGAGTGTGAAGCCCAAGGTTAATTTTTTTCGTTCATTTTCACTCGGCGCACGGCGTTCTTTTTTTAAAAATAGATACAGCACAAAAATCATGGAAAACAAATAAGGAATTGCTGTTAAAATTCCTCCAAACCCTGTTGGCAAAAGGGCTGCGAGTACACCAACAATGAGAGTCATAATCAAACATAAAATAAAAAACCACAAAAAATACCGTCTTAAAGAGGTCATAAAACTTATCCAAAAAACAAAATATACAGACAGTATAGAAAATATTTCGATATTTTTTAAATTTTATGTCAACCAATTGAAACTTGTTGTCGTTATATATGCATAAGGTTCATAAAAGTCATTTTTATTTGCACCGGCATCCGCAAATAAGCCTGACAACCTTGACTCCCTGAGCTATAAAATCCATACGATGTGGATACGATTTGGAACAGCAGTCCAAATCCTAGATCACAAAGTATTTTGGCCGACGATTTACTCATCACTCGAATCGTCGGCTTTATTTTGCCTTTTTTTTGAAATTTAATACCCATTTTAAACATATCAAATACAATTCCTCATCACCTTATTGGTAGCAAAATGACATACTTCATCAAAATAGTGAGGTAAAATAAAAATGAAAAATATAATGACTCAATCTATCCATTTGAAAAAATACTTTATTTCTCATAACCACATTCCTCACAAAAAGATCAGCAAAAAAACACATTGTCTTTTTTCTACGTTTTTGCTCGGTTCAGTTTTATCTATTTCCCATAATGCCAATGCTGAAGGTCATAATGCTCAACCCAATTATCCTTATTTCATTACTACACAACCTTTAAATATCAAAAATATCGCTGTACCCATAGGAACAAAACTGACCTACGAAATTACCTATTTCAAAAAAGGACAACAACAAAAATCGCTTTCTGAAGAAAAACTGACAACGATTGATTTTCCTGAAGGTTCAACATTCATTTGGGGTGGTGTACCTATTTATTCTATTAATAAATTTTTTAACTCTGAAATGACGGGATATAGCGTTTATGCAGATTTATCAAAGCTCAATGCTCATAATCAATCACAATTTTCAAAATTATGGGATAGCTGTAATGATAACTTAGGCATTACTGTACAAAATAGCAATGATTGGTCTTTCAATAAAAAGAACATTCTTGATGTCGAAAGTTGTAGCGTGAACTATCAACGCTATTTCAAAGAAAATTCAGAGCAACAAAAATTTTTAGATAAGCTGTATCAAGCATTACAAAATGTACAAGTGAAATAATAAAAAAATAACGTTTAAATGAAGAATTTTCACAATTTATAAATGGCTATTTTGTGAAGTAATTTTAAAAAAAGTTCTAATTAACATGTCTAAACCATAAGGATAAATATTGATAATGAATTTTAATCACTTATCAAAAAATAATTTAAATAATTAAAAAACAAAAACTTAATAACTATTTAGGCTTTAAAATTTGATACAACCATAGTATAAATATTAGCCTTGAGTGGACAAACACCTAAAGAAAATTTTATAATTTCTAATAAATATTCAAAAAGTTACTTTGAGCCATTAGCAACACGTTTTGTCAAATTAACCCCATAAAAAATTTATAACTTAAAAATAGGTATCTCATCATGCCATTCCCAATTGAAGAACAATACATCGTTATCGCCGAACAAGAATTAAACTACAGATTCCCTTCATCCTTTAGAAATAGAATGATGCAAAACAATGGTGGAGAAATTGAAATTCGAGATGATATTTGGCATATCTTTCCTTTTTTTGATCAAGCTGATATCAAGAGAAAAATGCGGACGTATAGCAATATTATCTTTGAAACTCGCCAAATAAGAAAATGGGCAGGCTTTCCTGAGCAAGCCATTGCATTTGCTCAAAATGGAAATGGTGATTACCTTATTTTTCTGCCTAAAAATACGCTTTCGAGTGAACATGCAGAACCTGTGTTTATTTGGTTTCATGGTACAACCGAAATTAAAAAAATTGCTGATGATTTTCAAGTACTTTTATAAGTTTAAAATCAATCATATTACCCATATAAACCGATATAAATTGTCATTGTACTTTAAGCAAAGCCGTGTCAAATAAATAAAACGTGTTAAATTACCTTGAGCATTTCAAATACTTGAGTTCTTATGACTGTACGTTTTTTTCATACTTCTGATTGGCATTTAGGACAATACTTTCATAGTCACTCACGCCAATTTGAACATGAACAGTTTTTAGCTTGGTTACTTATACAAATCAAAGAAAAACAACCACATGCCTTACTCATTGCTGGTGATATTTTTGATGTTATTAATCCTGCTTCAGCGGCACAAAAACAACTCTACCAATTTTTAGCCGATGCACACGACATCGCACCACACATGCAAACACTCATGATTGCTGGTAACCATGATTCAGGCTATCGCATTGAACAGGTCGAACCTTTACTTGAAAAATACAATGCTAAATCTGTGGGTGTAATTCATAAAAATGACGATGGTCAAATCAATTTGGATCATCTCCTTATTCCCATTACCAATGAACAGCAAAAGACTGTGGCTTTGTGCTTGGCTCTTCCCTTTCTACGCTCGTCTGAAATAACAGGCTTAAATGAGCAAACTACAAACAGTCAAAATGCCATTGCTTATGTACATCAACAGCTCATTTCTGAAGCCAAGCAACGTAAAACGGATGATCAAGCGCTGATTCTGATGTCACATGCGCACATGCAAGGCAGTGAAACTTCTGAATCCGAACGCCCAATTATTATTGGCAACGAAGAAGCCTTATCGACAGCATTATTTGATGATGTGATTGATTATGTCGCACTCGGTCATTTACATAAACCACAAAAAGTTGGACAAACGCATATTCGCTATAGCGGTTCGCCCCTACCACTCTCTTTTAGTGAAATTAACTATAAACATCAGATTGTTGAAGTCACCATTGATCCAATTCAAACAGATGAATCTCGTTTTACCTTTGAGCCAATTTACATACCCCGACCAATCAAACTGCATAAAATTGCAGGAGAATTAACAGATGTTCTTGCACAGATTCAAACATTAGCTGAAGGTGAAATTACCGAGATTGATCAGCGTGAATTTGTGGATATTGAATACTTTACCCTTGTGCCACCGCCACCGAATTTACGCCAACACATTGAAGAAATTATTCCCAAAAATCGTTATAGAATTGTACGAATTTTCCGTAAGCGCCTTGTCGCCGACCATCAAAATGACGCTGCAACTTCAGTTCATTTAGAGCCGCCAACACCTAAAAAGTTGTTTCAGCAAATTTGGCAAAAACAAGGCTATTCAAATGATGATGCTGTACTCCAAGACTTTTTAAGTTTGATACAAGAAGCAGAAAAATCACTTGAAGATGAGCATGAAGCATAAGGATTTAACATGAAAATTTTATCAATTCGTATTAAAAACCTAGCATCACTTGCAGGTGTACATTTTATTGATTTTGAGGCTGAACCTTTAGCTTCAGCAGGTTTAATTGCTATTGTTGGAAAAACTGGAGCAGGAAAATCGACTATTTTAGATGCAATGTGTCTTGCACTCTTTAATAGAATTCCGCGCTTGAAAGACAGTGATGGTAAGCTTCAAGATATAGATGGCTCAGAGCTACCAACTAACTCGCCTTTAACCGTACTTAGACGAGGTACAGCACATGGTTTTGCCGAACTGACCTTTGTCGCACAAGATCAAAAAATCTATTTGGCACGTTGGGAGCTAAAACGTTCACGTGAAAAAGCTGACGGAAAACTACAGAGTGTGCAACGCTATTTAAAATGTATTACCGATGGTGTTACCGTTGCAGACAAAACTAAAGCTGTTGACATCAGCATTCAAAAAATCACACAACTCAGTTTTGAACAATTCACACGAGCGGTACTCTTAGCACAATCGGAAGTGACTGCATTTTTAAAAGCACGTGACAATGAACGTGGCGAGTTACTTGAATATCTAACAGATTCTGCAATTTTTGCCAAAATTGGACAATTAGCATTTGAACGAACAAAAGCTGTAGCTTCAAAACGTAAAGAATTGGAAAGCTTCCTCGGCAATATTGACATACTAAGCGATGAACAAGTCACTGAATTAAATCTTCAATTTAACCAAGTTGATACTGACTATAAAAAATTTGAAACTGAAAAAATACAACTTGAGCAACAACGACAATGGTTTGAACGTCAGCAAAAATTGCATATCGACATTGCTACAAAACAACAGGCTGTCGATAAAAATCAAAAAATACAGCAAGATTTAGCCTCAGAACGTACACAATTGGCTCGTTTAGAGGTTTTTTCTGAAATTCGGTCTCAGGTCGATCAACAACAAGAATTAGTCAAAATAGCACAACAACTTGTACCTAAAATCCAAAAGCAACAATTGAATTTTGATACCTTACAAACTCGTTTTGATGCCGAAAAAACTGACTTCACACAAGCTGAAGATGCACAAACTCATGCACATCAATTTGAACATGAACACCGCGAAGCCTTAGATCACATTCGTACTTATATGCAAGAGCGTGAATTTATTGGTAAAACATACAAAAGCATTCAAAATAAAATTTTAGCTTTAACTAATGATGAAAAACCCCTCACGACTGAATCTGAATCACTTCAGCAAAATCACGAAAAGCTTACGGGGCAACTGACTCAAATTCTGCAACAACTCGAAAGTACAAAACAATTTTCAAATCTTGACCAAAGCTTAACAACACATCTACATCAGTTAAAACAATTTATTCCGCAGTATCAAAAAATTGAAGATGAACTTGGACAATTCGTTCAGGCAGAGCAGCAGCTTGCTGAACAAAAAATACAGTTAGCACAGTCAATAGCGCAAGTCGGTACAGTCGATCAAATTGAGCAGAAGATGACGAGCATTCGTCTGCAACGTGATCAATTTTTTCAGCAGCATACGAAATTAGATTCAATTCAGCAAAAACTCACCCATTTTTTTGATCTAAATAATGAAACTGTGCAGTGGCATGACAAACTAGCGACCACAACTGTAGAATGGCAAAGTGTGAAAAATAAAGCGATCGAAGCAGAACAGCTCTTTCAATCTGCAAAAAATGAACGCTTAAAATTACATGCTATTTTGCAACAACAACGTCTATTACATGCTGAAAATGTAGAAAATTTACGTACACAATTACACGATGGTGAACCTTGCTTTGTTTGTGGCAGCACGTCTCATCCATTTAAAATGGATGATTCTGCGGTATCAAAAGCTTTGTTTGAATTACATCAACAACAAGAACATCAAGCTACTGAAAACGAACAGCACCACTTTAATGTATGGCAAAACGTTCAGGAAAAACAAACTCAATTAAATACGAAAGTTGAGCAATTTACGAATATGATTCAGACACTTACTGACAAAAAGATGGCTGTGCAATCTGCTTTAATTCAGCAAACAGAGTCTATTAACATTCAGCTCAATCTCACTCAATCTCAGGCAGAAATAAATACACAACTTCATATTTTTACTAAACAATTTGAGAAGGATTTACAACAGTGTGATGTACAAACGTTGCAACTCAATCAAAGTATTAAACAGCAACAGCAACTTACGCAACAAATTCAAAAGATTGAACATCTACTACAGTCCGCTCAGAACTTACAGATGCAGGTTCAACTCATTATAGATTGTCTAAGTTTAGATGAGCAGCAACAATGGCAACAGCATAGTAGCCAAACAGCGCAACTCATTTTGGCACGTTTAAATACACGTGTTTTACAGCGTGAACAATTACAATCGGTAGAGCAACAGCTTGAACTCAATATTCAACAAGCAAAGACCAATCAATTACAGCTTGAGAATGTACAAAAATTCATTGTTCAAGAACGACACAATGCCGAAATAAAAAAACAGGAAGGAATTGATAATACTGAAAAAGCATCGACCTTAATTTACAAAATATCGGGCGTTCAAGCGGATAAGCCACAAGAGTGGTTGGCGGAATATGATACTCAAAAACGTCAAGTGCAACAAAACTATCAAGTGTTAAAACAAAGTTTTGAATCACTACGTCATCAATTTGAACATGATAAAAATCAGCTTGATCAACTCAAAGTACAAGTCACACAAAACCAAGAGCATTCTGTGAACATCAATATAAATATTGAGCAATGGCTCAATCAGCATAGTAATTTCCAAATGCAGGATTTAAGTGAATTGGCACAAGTCAGCCCTGCACAAGAACAACATATTCGTCAGCAATTACAAACGGCTGAGCATTTATTAACTGAAGCCCTTGGCGCATTTAAAACCATGCAAGAACTGTTGGCTCAACATCTACAACATCAACCTGATATTGATCTGACGCAGTTACAGCAATTGATTGTACAAAATACTGAAAGCCTTAAATCACAGTTGGAAGTTCGAGATAGCTTCAAACTAAAACTTGAGCTACATCAGCAGAATATTGCCAAGCAAAAACAATTTGCGGATCAAATTGCTGAGGTTCAAGTTGAGGAGCATCGATGGAGTAAAATTTCAGGCTTAATGGGTGATGCCAACGGTAAAAAATTCCGTGATTATGCACAACAATACAACCTTGATATTTTGCTCGAACATGCCAATCAGCAACTTACGATGTTGTCACAGCGTTATACTTTAAAACGCCTAGATGACTCACTCAGCCTTGCCATTATTGACCATGATATGGATGGTGAAACACGTTCTGTAGCATCACTTTCTGGTGGAGAGTCGTTCTTGACTGCCCTCGCTTTGTCACTTGCAATTGCCAATATGGCATCGGGTAGCACGAAAATTGAAAGCCTATTTATTGATGAAGGTTTTGGAACACTTGATGCATCGAGTCTGCATATGGTCATGAATGCACTCGATCAATTACAGAATCAAGGACGCAAAGTCGTATTGATTTCACATATTCAAGAAATGCATGAACGCATTCCTGTACAAATTCAGGTACGCCCTTTAGGTGCTGGCGCAAGCACCATTGAAGTCGTCAGCTAACAGTTAGTTTATGTTTAGCTAAATAGGGCTTTCTACAGTAGAGCCCTATTTTATGTCAATTAAATAGGAGTAGAATTATCTAATGATCCGCTTTTAGGCATATTGATTTTGGCCTTTTGACATAACTCACTTGCTAAATTCAATTCACTTTGAACACTGTTTAAAGTGGCATCAAAAGCGACCATTCCACCTTCTAACTAGGCATCAAACTGTTTTCCATACTGCGTATTACTTTCAAGTATAGCGATCAGATTTTCATAATACACATAAACTGGAAATCAAATTTCTACACTTTCATCTAGTTTTCCCCCAAGCATCAACTGCTTCTTGTAATTCATCATTGATAAAATTCTAATTTTTTATAAATTTTTCAAATGTCGCTTGTGGAGCAATTTCAAATTTAAACTGATCAGGACTTATCTTGGTAAAAGCATTTGAAAAAATATTGACTGAATTTAAACTTTAAATAGAACATGCATAATGTCATTAATCTTTTCATTTCTAGATTTTTTTAAAATATTTATAAAATTCATCGAAAAAAATGAATTGAAAATTTAGTTTCCAATTCATTTAAGTGAGTCGAACAATAAACCACTATAACAAAACATGAAGCAGTTAATATTCTGTTTTGAAATTATTAAATCAACACAAAATAGCGCTTCTAAAATTAGTCCCGATCTTTTGGAAAAGCATTCGGTGGTGGTGCATATTTATTGCTTGATTGCGCATCAACTTCAGGTACTTTCAACTCATAGACTACTGTACCAATAATCCCTGTATTTCGAATTGAACCATTATCTGAATTCGCAGCATAGGAGTCTTTCGGTTTACTAAAGGTAAAAGAAGCAACAGCATTTTCACTTTTACGGAAACCTTCAATAGTCAATTCATCATGCGGGTATAAAACATAACCCGAATGACTACGGGATGCCTCACTTCCATCAATGACATCAATCCCATCAACGCTACTGACAATTTCAAAGGTTTTGCCTGTATTATTCTCATAATGCAATTGATAGCTTTGACCTTGCTGACCACGTAAATAATAACGCTGTCCAACACGATATAACGCCAATTTATCACCATGATCATCAACTATAGAGAAACTAATTTTACCCGCAGCAATAGAAATCGATTTTACTTCACGACCTTTATAGGCTTTGTCAGCGTACTGTACCAACGTTTCTGAAAGTGGCGTATTTGACTTACGTTTTAAATCAATTTCGGTCACATGAGAATCAATTTCATCTCCCCAACCTGTACCAAGTTTTTCATCTTTAGCAACACTATTATTGGCAGCCTGATTAGCAGCTTCTGCATTGGTCACTTCTGTTGTCATTTGTGATGAACGTTCTTCTGCCTTTTGTGAACATGCCGAAAGCACAAATCCAAACAATAAAAAGAACAATAAATATAATTTTTTCATAAGCTATTCCTTTGGAATCATTATTTTAGGTATAGAAGTTCTTCAGAATATTTTAGCATTCACATTCTGAGGATTTTAGAGGAACTTAGACTATTATCAATTCTGAGACTAACGCTGACTTATGTATCTTGCTATGAGATATTTTTTATTTTTTTGTAATAATATAACACTGGTTAAAAAACGCTGATTCACCATCAACGTTTTGATAATTCATCTATAAAACGATCAAAATAGCTTGAAAATTAACGCATTAGTCTGAGCGTTAAAATTTGTTCACTGCGTCCAAAAGGCCCCTGCGTGTCATGTAATACCGCACTCGATAAACCAATACCATCTGCACCATATTGCTGAACAACCTCTAAGCCTAGCCATTCACCTTGTGGTACACGGTATAAATGAATCTGTAAGTCTAAATTTGGAAAACCCCAATCTAAAGGACGAGTTTGTCTTGGTACTGTTCCATTTGCCAAATCAACCAAACTCAAAATACGTGCAAAATCAGTCGTTTTCTCATCCTGAATAAGTTCTAACGGACTACGAAACCACACCATCCCTTTGCCTTGTCTATGCCCCGCTGTACGTGCTTCAACGGTACGAATATATCCACCCTCCCACTGATACATTTCGTCAAACTTTGGTAAATTCTCAGGGAAACCTTCGAGTCTATTTTCAATTGGAATGTGTAATTGATCCTCAAGTCCTTGAATAGCAGTCGTATCTTGCTGCTGCATACGCCAACTGCGACAAACCACTAAGGTTTTACCTTTACTCTGCATTTTTGACTCAATCAATTCGATGGTTTTTCCTGCTCGAATCACTTGCGTATGAATAGAAAACTCACCCTGCTCAATCAAGCCAAAAATATCGAGACTAATACGTCCAATCCGCATATTACCCCGAGGCATAAATTGCTCTTGCTCAGCACATAACAACCCCGTTACTGGTGCCATATGCTGTTCATTTGGATTCCATGCTCCTTGTACATACACTGTCGATTGATAATGACTAATGACCGTTCCATCTGCATCGGCCTGTCGCTTCAATAATTGGTAATACGCTGACATACCCTTTTCACTCTTGTTTTCTTCACAATCAATGTATTCTTAACCATTGTTTGTACTGAAAATCGGTGGAAAAGTCTAATAATTGCTTTCAAAATGATCTGTTAAGTTCAGTTTTAAAAACATCATAAATAAATTAACGACAGCTATGATCAAATGATTGGATAATCTCGTTTACCAAATAATGCTGTCCCAACTCGAACAATACTCGCTCCTGCTGCAATTGCATCTTGCATATCCGCTGACATGCCCATGCTGAGCGTATCCCAATCTTCAACTTGAGTATGTTGATCTCGTACTTTTTCAAACAATGCTTGAGTATCTTTGAATGCATGAAAATTTTCAGGTGCAGGAATAACCATCAAACCACGTAAGCGAATATTTGGAAGTTGACTGATATTTGCAACTAAGTCTGCAACTTCATAAGGCTGACAACCGTCTTTAGAATCTTGTGCATCAATATTCACTTGAATACAAACATTCAACTTAGGTAAGTTTTCATCACGCTGTGCAGATAATCGCTCGGCAATGATCAAACGATCTACGCCATGTACCCAAGCAAAATTTTCTGCTAAAGGTTTAGTTTTATTACGTTGAACATGACCAATAAAGTGCCATTCAATATCAAGGTCTTTTAAAGTATCAATTTTATCTAAGGCTTCTTGCAAGTAATTTTCACCAAATGCACGTTGCCCTGTGGCATACATCTGCTGTAAAACATGAGTTGCTTGGGTTTTCGACACCGCCAAAAGTTGAACACTTTTAGGATCACGATTGGATTGTTCGCAGGCAGTTCGAATTTGCGCGAGTACCTGATTACGGGCTTGGTTCAAATCATTCATTGACGGATATCTCATTTCAGCAATTTTTTCAGCTTAGAATTAATTAAATGTTGGTTAAGCTGAGCGATACCTTATATTATGCAATAAAACAAATAAGCAAAAACCTTCTTTGGGGAAATTATGGATATTACTGAATTATTGGCTTTCTCAGTTAAAAACGGTGCATCAGACTTACATCTTTCAGCGGGTATGCCACCCATGATTCGTGTTGATGGTGAAGTACGCCGTATTAACCTTCCTGCCCTTGAACATAAAGATGTCCATCGTCTCATTTACGATATCATGAATGATAAACAACGACGTGACTTTGAAGAACTCCTTGAAACGGACTTTTCATTTGAAATCCCGGGCGTAGCTCGTTTTCGTGTCAACGCATTCAACCAAAACCGTGGTGCCGGCGGTGTATTCCGTACCATTCCATCAAAAGTTTTAACCATGGAAGATTTGGGTCTAGGTCAAATCTTTAAAGATATCTGCGATTATCCACGTGGGATTGTTTTGGTCACAGGCCCTACAGGTTCGGGTAAATCAACCACGCTTGCAGCCATGATTGACTATATTAATGACAATCGCTATGACCATATTTTGACGGTCGAAGATCCTATCGAATTTGTACATCAATCTAAAAAATGTCTAATCAACCAACGTGAAGTCCATCGTGATACACATGGCTTTAACGAAGCACTACGTTCAGCACTGCGTGAAGACCCTGATATTATCTTGGTCGGTGAGATGCGTGACCTTGAAACCATTCGTCTTGCATTGACGGCGGCAGAAACGGGTCACCTTGTATTTGGTACGCTACATACGACCTCTGCGGCAAAAACCATTGACCGTGTAATTGACGTATTCCCTGCTGAAGAAAAAGATATGATTCGCGCTATGTTATCTGAATCATTACAAGCTGTTATTTCACAGACGCTATTGAAAAAAACGGGTGGCGGTCGTGTAGCTGCACATGAGATTATGATTGGTGTTCCTGCCATTCGTAACTTAATTCGTGAAAATAAAGTTGCACAAATGTATTCTGCGATTCAGACTGGTGCAAACTATGGTATGACTACACTAGATCAAAGTTTAAAAACATTGGTTTCAAAAGGTGTAATCAGCCCTCAAGCAGCACGTACCGCCGCAAAACAACCAGAATCATTCTTATAATAATTTAGCGTTCTTGGGGGAGTAAAAGATGGACTTTAATGACTTACTGAACATGATGATTGAACATCAGGCATCGGACTTATTTGTCACTGCCGAAGTTGAACCATCAATGAAAATAAACGGGCAAATTATGCCTGTTGCCAAAACAAAACTATCAGGTGAAGTAGTTGGTCAGTTGGTGAACTCAATTATGAGTGACAAACAACGTAAAGAATTTGCCGATACGCGTGAATGCAACTTTGCAATCATGAATAAGGATAAAACTGCACGTTTTCGTGTCAGTGCATTTCAGCAACGTGATGAACCAGGAATGATTCTGCGTCGAATTGAAACCGTCATTCCAACACCTGAGCAATTAAAATTACCACCAATTTTGAAAGATTTGGCAATGACCAAGCGTGGCATCATTATTTTTGTTGGTGCGACGGGTACAGGTAAATCAACGTCTTTGGCTTCACTGATTGGTTATCGCAATCAGAATTCTAAAGGTCATATCATTACCATTGAAGACCCGATTGAGTTTGTGCATCAACATGCGGGCTGTATCATCACACAACGTGAAGTTGGAATTGATACCGACTCATTTGAAATTGCGCTGAAAAATACACTACGACAAGCACCTGACGTGATCTTGATTGGGGAGATTCGTTCTCGTGAAACAATGGACTATGCCATTGCCTTTGCAGAAACAGGTCACCTTGTATTTGCAACCCTACATGCGAACAACGCCAACCAAGCCATCGACCGTATTATTCACTTCTTCGAATCAGATCGTCATAGCCAACTGTTCATGGACTTGTCACTGAACTTAAAAGCAATGGTTGCACAGCAGTTAATTCCAACGCCTGATGGCAATTCACGTCGTGCGGCAATTGAAATTCTCATCAACTCTCCATTAATTTCAGATTTAATCCGTAAAGGTGAAGTCCATGAAATTAAAGATTTGATGAAGCGTTCTCGTGAACTCGGCATGCAGACCTTTGACCAAGCACTATTTGATTTGTATAAATCTGGTCAAATTACCTATAAGGATGCATTGAAACATGCAGACTCGCCAAACGACTTGCGTCTGCAAATTAAATTGGATGAAGAAGGTGGTTCTCAATTGTTAAATTCAGGCAGTAAATTGACTTTTGATGGTCAATAATACAAAAAGCACTTGTAAGTATTGAAGTCACAAAAAGGCGCTAAATTAATTTAGCGCCTTTTAATTTGTTGTATTTATGTGATTTTATTTTTTACGATAAGCTTCCTGACATTCAGCAGAATCGCAATAACCATACAAATTCAAAGAGTGACCTGTTAGGGTAAAACCAAATTTATCTGCAACATCATGCTGTTCTTGCTCAATCGTATCATTTGTAAATTCAACGACTTTACTGCAATTTAGGCATACAAGATGGTCATGGTGATCGTCCTGCATGATTTCAAAAACAGAATGATTGTTTTCAAAATGATGGCGTTGAATAATCCCCGCCGCTTCAAATTGCGTTAACACACGATATACTGTTGCAAGACCAACGTCTTCCCCTTGCTCCAGCAATGTTTTATAAATGTCTTCCGCGCTCAAGTGATGTTGTTTTGAATTTTCCAATAATTCCAAAATCTTGATTCGTGGTAAAGTAACTTTCAGTCCAGCTTTGCGTAAGTCCTGATTTGAAATAGCCATATAAAAAGGTCTCTCAACAAATTTTAAGTTGGAATATGAAACAGAGTTGAGATGCAGTATGATCTATCCGTGGATCAAATGCATCATAATTAATTTGGGATAGTGTAGCAAAATGCAAAAAATCATGCTGACGTTATTCGTCGCTTCATTGCTTGGTGGGTGTTCTGTTCTTGGAGTATATAAAGTTGATATTCCACAAGGTACACCATTAACTCAGGCACAAGCTTCAAAAGTTCAAGTAGGCATGACTTACCAGCAGGTTCGTTTTTTACTGGGCAGTCCAACAATAACAGATCCTATGAATCCTTTACGCTGGGACTATATCTACAACTATATTCCGGGAACCTATGCTAAAAAAGCTAAAATTCCAGCAGCACATGGTCAACATTTAAAAATATTCTTCAATGAAACGGGTATCGTGAATAAGATTGAAGGTTTAGAAACAATTCCTGAATCTCAACCAGGCTTACCGTCATCGAAAGAAGCCATTTTAAATGCGCCCCCACTATAGCCACTTTAAAATAAAAGAAAACCCCTCTTTGAGGGGTTTTCTTTATTGATATAATTGTTTAAAGCGATTGCCTCGACAATAGCGACTGACTGGGTTAGCTGCAGCCCGTTTACGACGAATATCTTTAGGGTTGATGGTCAATGCACGATAAATCTCAACCCGATCCCCTGCTTGTAGTACTTGAGTCTGATCAACAACTTTGACCCCAAAAATGCCACAATTCAATACTTCAGGTAAAGTTGTCTTGTCTTTCAGCTGGCTTTTTGCAATTGCATCAGCCACTGTCATACCAGATACGAATGGTACTTCAATATGAAACTGCTGCTCTACGCTTGCGTACGCCACCCAAACCTTTTGCATCTGTCTAACCTGTATTTGCTCAGTCATTAGATCAATTGCCCAATATAAGCCACGAGTGCCATCACAATCGACAATGGCAACACAATACGCACCGCAATACGCCAAATGTTATAAAACACTTCATTGCTAAAATTCATAGCTTTACGTAAATGGCTAATCTTCATAATCCAACCGACAAAAATGGAATAGATTAAGCAAATCACTAAACCCCAAATCATCAACAATGGATTAAAGATATTGACCAATTGTGGAATGCCCCAAATGAGCAATGCCACTAAAAGCACAATAAATTGGATCGGCAATGCAATACGACGTTGTATAAATTGCTCTTTGGCAAGGCTGAGCAACAATGCTGCACTAAATACTGCCGCAGCAAGCGCGCTATAAGCAGGAATGGCGGAGGATACAGCGAAGAAGCCAAATGCAACAACTGCGAGTAGTTGAGCAAACCATACAGGTAAAACTGAACCTGTCGCGCGATCAGCAACTTGTACTTGAGCAAGTTGACTCTGTGCATAAATACCCAAACCTAAACCACTTGCAACCAAAGCTAAAATTGTTGCCTTGCCCCATTCACCAAATTCAACTGGCGTGACATGCCAAGGCTGTAAATTTGTCCCCATGACATTGGCAATGACAAAAGATGCAATGACACTGACTGCGGTCAAAAGCACTAGGATTTGACGATTTAAAAATGACAAACCACATGCAATCACTGCGCCAATCAAAAATACAATATGTGTACTCATGTTAAATTGCGCACTTTGTACAACTGTTTGTGCAATATTAAATAAAATACCACCTGCCAAAAATGGGATAAATACGGCGGATAACCAACCGACGATACGCCATTTTTGTGATGCATCTGCTTCTCGTGTCAACGCAGACAATGCATTTAACACAGATGTTTTTGAGCGCTTCGCCAAAGCAATTTCTAAGTAGACCAAAGGAAGTGCAAGAATAAGCATGGTGCCAATCCATAAAATCCAAAAGTCAATTTGTCGATCAATCTGAAATCCAAGTGCTGGTGCAAGCCCTAGAATAATGATAAATGACAAACAAAATGCCATCAGCGGCGGTAACCATCGTGCCATAAAATTGTCCCGTATGACGTATTTAAAAAGTCCACCGCTATTTTGCCTTTGTCGACCATGAAAATCAAAGATTAGAAAGAAAAAAGCAAATCATCTCATCAAGATGATTTGCTACGCTGAATGTTTATTAATATTTGATTATTTTTATCTCTACGACCCTTTCATCAATTAGTCTGAATCAAATAGGTATCGAGCTTGAAATCATCCTTTATATTGTACTACATGCTATTTTTAATACTTTTAGATTTGAACAGCTTAAAATAATTCTAAGCTGTTTTAAGTCCATACATCTATTTTACGAAAAAAAGCGAGAGAACCAATTCTTACCCTTTTTCTTTTCATTTTCTTTAATAATGCCCATCATATTAATTTTTACAGCACCCACATAATCTGCATCATCATGCTGAATATGATTAATGAGCCATTTAGAAAGTACTTCGTGTAACTCTTTTTCAATAGACTTGCCATTGTCAAAATTTTCACGGTAACTTTCTATTTTCTTAATAAATAAATCGTGTACACGTTTATGTGGAACACGGTATTTGTAACCAGCTTCTTCTTGTAAACTTTCTTCGAATGTAAAATGTGACTGTGTATAATCAATAATATTATTTAAAATATCTTTTATTCGCTGACGATCTGTATTAACACCGATTTCATCAATTTCATTAATGTAATCTAAAATTCGTCTGTGCTGATCGTCAATCACATCAATACCAGTATTATATTCTGGGATCCATTTCATCTTCATACGACCGCCTTAAAAATACTAAATAAGTAAACCTTTTATCCATCATAGACAGTTAATTTATAAATAAAAATGAACCAATTTACTCGGATTTAATAAAATGCTCCATTTTAAAGCACAAGCTAATGTATTTTATGATATTTAAATTTTAATTCAGAGTAAAAGACTCAGATATTATTTAGCCAATATTATATTCCAAGCAATTTACTCTATTTTATTTCAAGAAGAATAAACTATATAAATAACATTAATATTACACTGCAAATTATTTCTTAATTTAAAGTTTATATTAAAAATAAAATTAAGTCTTTTAGTTAAAATATAAAACAACTTTAAAAAATCATTTACTATATAGAAATGATGATTTTTAATATTGATCCGCTTTCGTTATTCGTTTCAATTCAGGATTTTTTTCTTCACGAATTAAACGATCAATGGTTGTCAAGGCTGTTTTAATAGGTCGACCTCCCTGAAATAAAATCATTTCACCTGGACGATAAGCTTGCCATTCTTCATTTTTTGTCAGTGGCTCAGTCGTGATTACAGCTACTCGATCGTCAGAAGTCGTCACATCACTAAAATCAACCTCAACTTCTAAGTCAATTAAACGTGCAGATTGAAATGGATACTCTCGCACAATCCAATGCAGTTTAGTGGTTGCATAACTAAACAGTGCCTGTCCATTCGATAAGCAATAATTAAACGTGCCAAACTCTGCAATTTGTGGAGCAAGTTGCTCAAGTAATGTAAAAATATCTTCTAAACTAGGTGTTTCATAACCAAATTTTTCAACAAGCTGGTCTAGTAAATAACAAAATGCCAACTCACTGTCAGTGTTACCTACGGGGGTGAAACGCCCTGTTAATGGCGGTTCAAAACCTTTTAAATCGCCATTATGTGCAAAAATCCACTGACGTCCCCAAAGCTCGCGCACAAAAGGGTGCGAATTTTCTAGGGTAATTTTACCTTGGGTTGCTTTACGGATATGTGCAATCACATTACGTGATTTTATCGGATAATTACGTACAAGATCTGCAATAGGTGATTCAACTGCCGATTGATTATCGACAAATAAACGACAGGCTTTATCTTCAAAAAATGCGATACCAAAACCATCCGAATGGTCAGAAGTAATTCCCGCACGTTGTGAAAATCCACGGAAAGAAAAAGTAATATCTGTGGGTCTTGCACAGTTCATTCCAAGCAGTTGGCACATAGTCATTCATACAGCTTTATCGTTATGTGAATATTGTGCATGAGTCCTGTTCTGCTTGCAAATACCTGAACACATATCATGCGATTTTAATAGATAAATACATCAAATCACTGAGAGTAAGCCATAAAAAAGCTCATCGTGAGATGAGCTTTAAAATTTGATCAAGGATGACTTATTTTTTACTACGATTGGTAATTAGTGTTCCCACACCGTGATCAGTAAAAATTTCAAGTAATGTTGCATGCGGTACACGACCATCAACAATATGTGCACTCACAACACCACCTTTGACTGCATCAAGTGCACAACCAACTTTAGGAATCATACCGCCATAAATCACGCCTGTTTCAATCAGACGATCAACTTCTTGCGTACTCAAGCCTGTAAGTAAATTTTTATTTTCATCAAGCACACCTGAAATATTGGTGAGTAAAATGAGCTTTTCAGCGCCTAAAGCTTCTGCCACTTTACCCGCAACCAAATCTGCATTGATGTTATAAGTATTACCTGCATCATCTACACCTAATGGTGCAATTACAGGAATGAAATCACTTTGGGTAAACATTTCAAGGACATCGGTTTTTACGCCAACAACTTCGCCCACTAAGCCCAAATCAATTTGCTTCACCGAACCATCTTCTTGGATTTTTTCCATCAGTAACTTTTGGGCACGCAATAAGTTACCATCTTTACCTGTTAAACCAATGGCACGTCCACCATGCTGATTGATCAGATTAACAATTGATTTATTAACACTACCACCCAAGACCATTTCCACAACTTCCATCGTTGCAGGATCAGTCACACGCATACCGTCAATACGATCTGATTCTCGACCGAGTTGCTTGAGGAATGAATCCACTTGTGGACCACCACCATGTACTACAATCGGGTTTAAACCGACTGTTTTCAGCAAAACGATATCTCGGGCAAATGAGCTTTCCAATTCAGGATCGGTCATGGCATTACCACCATATTTGACCACTAGCGTTTTTCCTGCAAAACGCTGAATGTAAGGCAACGCTTCTGTCAGAATCTGAGCTTTATCAATTCCGGTCTGCTGATGGGGCATGCGCCTCTCCTATTGCACCTGTTGAAGTACATATTTTGAAAAAGGATTAAAAGTCTTTTCGGGATATTTATCTTTTACAGCACATTAAACCGAGCTAATGTGCAAGCAAGATATCCTGAGCGATCATAGGATAACGATCACTTAACATAGACGCAAATGTCTGACGAATATTATTGAGGTGAGTCGGATGATCTGCATCAAAACGTACAGTAAAAAACTCACCTGTATTGGATGCCCGAATAATGCCAAAGCCATTTTTAAAATCGAGGCGTATACCATCAATTTTACTCAACTCAGCATCACAACTATTCCCACGGCGTTCAATTTCCTGTAAGACCGCTTGTGGATTGGTATTGTGAGTGCTGATATAAGTATCTTCAGTATAAAACCGTTCAGGAAATGCTGACATTAACTGTGATAGAGATTGCCTTGGTTTCTCACTCAAATACTCCATAACACGTAGTGCGGCATATAAACCATCGTCATAACCGAAACCACGACCATCATTAAATACATAGTGACCTGCATATTCACCGCCAAATACAGCACGACCTTTGGACTTTCGTAAATATTGGCGTAGAAAACTACTTCCAGTTCGAAGCATGTGCGGCTTTCCACCCATCTTTTTAATGATTTGCCCCACCATTGTAGAACATTTTACATCAAAGACAATTTCCTGCCCAGGATGTGACTGTAAACACATTTGTGCAAATAACGATAATAAACGATCAGCAGAGATTATTTTGCCTGTTTCATCCATCAGTACAACACGATCACCATCACCATCGAGTGCGATACCCAAATCAGCTTGGTGCATCATGATCTGTTGTTTCATTTTACCCAGATGTGCCGATTGTGACGGATCAGGTGCATGATCAGGAAAATGACCATTCGCTTGACAACGCAGTGTAATCACCTCACAACCGATTTTTTTTAAAACCAACGCTGCACATGCACCAGCTGAACCATTTAAGCCATCAAGTACAACTTTAAATGGACGTTTTAGCTGAATATCTTCAAGCATAGCTTTTTGATAACTTTGGCAAAGCTCAAGATTGATCACATGATTATACTGACTTTGTTTGACATCAAATATAAGCTCTGTTTGTACCTTGAAAGGATCTTTTTGATTCTTTATAAATTGATTAGCATCTTGTGCAACTTGCTGAATTTTATCAGGACATGGTGGTTCAAACTGAACAATCCATTTAATACCATTGTCAGATATAGGATTGTGGCTTGCGGTCACCATAATACCATTGCCCTGGGTTTCACGCGCTGCAAAATACATTTGTGGTGTAGAACAACAATCTAATGTTTTAACTTTAAAATTCTGTGTACGAAAAACATCTTCGATAATTTTCGCAAAATATGGGCTCGACAAACGTGCATCATAACCAATGACGATTTCAGATTGTCCTTGAGTTTTATATTGTTGCACCAATGCATGTGCAATGGCATATATAACTTCGCCATCCATTTGTTCCACTTTTCCACGAATATCGTATGCACGGAAAATATGAAATGGAAAGATCTTATTTGACCGTTTCATAAGCATTCTTTGTACTACTTTTACAACGCCGATTGTAAGTTTTAAATGATTGTACATTTAAATCAAGCATTCACTTTCACTTCTTCTTAAGCCATTATTTAATATATTTCTATATTTTTCTTGTATAGCGAGAAAATAGTCAATGAGTATGAAGTTTTCATAAGCTGATTAAACTAATCTAATATATACAATTACAAGCTATTTATTAAATATATCTTTTGTTACATCACCCATAAAAACATAATATAAATTAGAAAAAAGACCTGAAATTCAGGTCTTTATCATGACTATAAAAAAACAATATTTTATCAAATGATAAAGCTATCTTATTACAAAATTATTGCTGTCCTGTATGACCAAAACCACCTGCACCACGCTCAGTCGCTTCAAATTCATTTACAATATCAAACTGCGCTTGAATCACAGGAACAAGAACATATTGAGCAAGGCGCTCACCTGGTTCTAAAGTAAATGTTGTTTGACTACGATTCCATACCGAAACCATGAGTTCACCTTGATAATCTGAATCGATTAAACCAACCAAGTTACCCAAGACAATACCATGCTTATGACCTAAACCCGAGCGTGGCAAAATCAAACCAGCAAAGGCAGGATCTTCAATATAAATTGCCATACCTGTTTTTACTAAAACCGTTTGTCCTGGCTCAATTTGAATTGCTTCTTCTACACATGCACGTAAGTCTAAACCTGCTGAACCCGTGGTTGCATAAGTCGGTAAAGCCCATTCTTGACCTAAGCGTGTATCGAGTACTTTTACTTGAACTTTCATTTCGTAATCCTATTTAAAAATGGTCAATCTTCTCTTTACCATTCCTTAACAGAAGGCAAAGCACATATAAATAAAAACTATTTTTTCGACACTATTTCTTTAATAATGCTTTTAAATTCTGCAAATATTGTTGTGCTTGCAGTTTTGGATCGATATTTTCAGCCAATTTTTTCTTGCGACCGAGCCAATCTAAATCATCTTGAGGCAACTCATCGAGGAAGCGACTTGGGGTCATTTGTTTCATTTGACCGCCATTTTTACGTTGTTCTGCCAAAGTTAAAGTTAAACCTTGTTGCGCACGGGTAATGCCCACATACATCAAACGACGTTCTTCCTCAATGGTTTCTGCCGCAATCGAGTTTTTATGTGGCAATAATTCTTCTTCAAGCCCCATGATGTACACGAATGGAAATTCCAAACCTTTCGACGCATGCAAAGTCAGTAAATTGACTTTATCTGTATCTTCTTCTTCCTGTTGCTGTTCGAGCATATCGAGCAACACCAATTTGCGAATCACACTTTCAATATTCTTTTCATCGACATCTTCAGCACGGTTAATCAAACTTTGAATACTGCTATAGAGCATTTCGATATTATCGAGTTTGGTTTTTTCCTGTGCAGGTGTCGCTGCCGTTTCCTTAAGATAGTCGATATAACCTGCTTCGAGCATCATTTGGCGGATTTTCGGCACTGGCTCATCATCATCCAACAATTCACGCGTGAAATTATTGATGAATTCAGCAAACTCCGCCAATTGTGTCGTTGCCTTTTTGGGCATCACCATAGTTAGACGCTGATCACTAGCAGCAGTTAAAAGTGATAAATGATTTTCTTGCGCGAATAAACCCAGTTTTTCTAAAGTCACAGGGCCAATGGCACGTTTTGGTGTATTAATAATACGTAGAAATGCACTGTCATCTTCAGGGTTGATAATGACTCGTAAATAACTCATCACATCCTTAATTTCAGCACGACCAAAGAATGACTGACCACCCGATAATTTATAGGGAATCTGCATTTGACGCAGTTGAGTTTCAAGCACGCGGGCTTGAAAATTTCCACGATATAGTACTGCGTAATCTTTCCAACTTTTACCATTCATCAGCTTATGTGTGAGTAAATCTTTGACCACACGTTCTGCTTCATCATCATCATTACGGCAAGTAATAACTCGGATCACTTCGCCATGCCCTTTATCACTCCACAATTTTTTCTCAAAAATATGCGGATTATGATCAATCACATGGTTCGCTGCTTTTAAAATTCGACTCGTAGAACGGTAATTTTGCTCAAGCTTAATCACTTTTAAGTTATGAAAATCTTCTTGTAGCAATGCCATATTTTCAGGTTTTGCACCACGCCATGCATAGATGGATTGGTCATCATCACCAACTGCTGTGAATTGCCCCATCACCCCAACAAGCAGTTTGACAAGCGTATATTGTGCTGTATTGGTGTCTTGATACTCATCGACCAATAAATAACGAATACGATTCTGCCAACGCTCACGAACTTCAGCATTGTCCTGTAATAGTCGTGTTGGCATAACAATCAGATCATCAAAATCCACGGCGTTATAGGCACGTAAATTTCGCTCATAAAGCTGATACAAATGTGCAAATTGCACATCTTCCTGCGTTTCACATGTTGTATGTGCTTGTTCAGGCAAAATCAGATCATTTTTCCAATCTGAAATCATCTTCATCGCTTTGGCAATCAGTTCTTTACTTTCTGCACCTGATAAATTATCACGATGCATCAAATCCATCAGAATGCGCTTACAGTCATCAGCATCGAGAATAGAAAAATTATTTTTGAGCGGTGTATTTTTTAATTCTAAACGGAGTAAATTTAGTCCAAAGGTATGGAATGTCGAAACGGACAAACCTTTACCCTCTTCTTTACCCAAAAGTTTACTGACACGCTCTTTCATTTCACGTGCAGCTTTATTGGTAAAGGTCATGGCTGTAATACGATACGCAGGAATACCACACTGCTGTACCAAATACGCAACCTTACGCGTAATCACTGAGGTCTTACCTGAACCCGCACCAGCAAGTACTAACAAGGGTCCTTGAGTGTATTTCATTGCTTCAAGTTGCTTGTCATTCAGTTGACTTGCTTTTGACATGGTTCATCCTCTAAAAACTTCGGGGTCAATTATAGACACCTCAATGCATGCTTGCCTAATGCTTAATACAAATTTTCATCTGACATTTTTTCCCATTTTATGTTGACTTTTAAAATGTCAAATACTTGTTTATTTCAAATGTTGTGTCTTTGTGCATTTTCATTCCTTGAGTCTTTTTAATGCACAAAAAAAAATCGAACCACAAAAGTGATTCGATTTTAAGATTTAATCAATTTCAACAGTTATAGAAGATTCTCTATATTTGTTAAGCCTGATCTATCTTCTTATTTTACTGCATATACAGTAATTTCTACACGACGGTTTTGTTCACGACCTGCAGCAGTTGAATTATCAGCTACTGGAGAAGTTGAACCGTAACCACGTGCAGTAATACGTGATGAAGCAATACCTTGTGAAGATAAATAGTTCTTCACAGAGTTCGCACGATTTTGAGACAATGGGTTATTGATTGCATCAGAACCTGTGTTATCTGTGTGACCGTGTACAACAATTGCAAGTTGGTTTGCAGTACCATCTTCACGTAGAACGCGAGCAACATCATTCAGTGCCGCTTGGAACTGTGGTTGAATCATAGCTGAATTGCTTGCAAATGTTACAGAAGGCATCACCATATTGATTGAGCCATCTGGATTACGGTTTACGTCAACACCAGTACCTGCGAGTTCTTGTTTAAGACGCTTTTCTTTCTTATCAAGAAGCAAACCTGCACCACCGCCAACAACTGCGCCAATTGCAGCAGCTTGACCCATTTTATCTTTGTCTGCATTTGAATATGCAAGACCAGCACCAAGCAATGCACCAAGACCAGTACCGATTGCTGCTTTGTCATATTCCATATTTTGACAGCCAGAAAGTGCCAACGCCCCTACTACAGCTGAAATTACAAGTGCACGCATGACATGCCTCCAGAGATTGTGATTTTTGTATGAAAGAATAATGGTATAAAAAACAAAGTTAGACCATTGCCTTTTTGTTAAAAATTCAATGAATTTTTACAATTTGTAATAAATTTAAAAAGGAAAAGCGTTCCTTCGCCATATTTTACACATAGTTCGTTATAGATACTTTTTTATTTATGAAGCAACGGCTATATTTAAAGCATATTTTTGGGTGAAACGTTTTAATTCGGGACATTTCCATGGCATTACAGAAACAACAACAATCCTTATTGAAAAAAATAACCAAAGGCTTGACTGTAACTTCAGTCATTACAGGCAGTACTTTTTTTCATGGTCCACCAGTGCTTACACTTGGCTTAACCAAACTTTTTAAACAGTCTAAAAAAGTTGATGAAACCAATATCCAAATTACAAATAGTTGGATTGGTGTCAACAATTGGCTGATTGATCATGTCTTGCCTGAAACAAAGTGGGACATCAGCATAGATCCTGAACTTGATTTAAATATGCAAGGTCGCTATTTGATGTCATGTAATCATCAAAGCTGGGTCGATACGACCGTCACTCAATACTTTGGTTTAACTCGTATGCCATTGACGCGTTTTTTCACCAAATGGGAACTTATTTTCATTCCCTTTGTTGGACAAGCTTTTAAAATACTTGGCTTTCCGATGATGAAACGCCATAGTAAAGAACAAATTGCTCAAAATCCTGCCTTGAAATATCAGGATATGGATGAAGCACGCAAGGCATGTGAACATTTACTCAGCCAACCCTTTACCCTACTTAATTATTTAGAAGGCACACGTTTTACCGCTGAAAAAAAAGCGAAACAACAATCTCCCTTCCAAAATCTACTCAAACCTAAAGCTGGCGGTTTAGCTTTAGCATTGAATATTTTAGGTCAGCAAATAGATGCCTTTGTAGATATGACGATTGTCTATCCTGATGGTGTGCCTGGTTATGGTGAGTTTTGGCTCGGTGAAGTCCCTCGCATTGTTGTAAATATGCGAAAAATTAATATTCCCGATTGGGTCATTGGCGGTGATTACGAAGATGATGCAGAATACCGTGAGAAATTTCAGCAATGGGTCGATGATTTATGGCGGGAAAAAGATCAATTGATTACTCAAATCAAACAGCGATATCACTCAACCTCTTAGACCTTCCCTCTGAGTGAACCACCTTAAGTACCGGATGTTTCAATGAATAATACAGAACAGGCACCTCACAACTACCATTCAATGTTACCTAAAAATAAAAAGACATTAGGTTGGTGGATTGCCTTTGGCTATGACATTTTCATGATGTTTATTATTGTCTTCAACCTGTTCTGCTTGGCTGCCAATGCCTTTTTAATGAGTAGCTATGGAAATTGGTTTTTCAATGAAATTCATTTACCTCAAGTTCTTCAATATTACAAAACTGAATTACATCCTTGGGTCATTATTACGGAAAGTTGGTTTATCATTTTTTTATGTGTAGAACTAGGCGTTCGTTGGTTTATTGCAATCATCAATAAACATCATGCCCGTTGGTTCTTCTTTCCATTTATTCATTGGTATGAAATTTTAGCCATCATCCCAATGTTACGCTTTTTACGTTTAATTCGAGTTGTCGTGATTGGTTACCGTGTCCATGAGTTAGGCTATAAAGTCATTCCCGATGGCCTAAAAAAGCGAATTCTTTTTTACTATAGTGTCATTATGGAAGAACTCTCAGATCGTGTTGTGATTACTGTGATTGATGGCATTAAACAGGAATTAGATACCAGTTCAACCCACAAACAAATTATTCATGATTTGGTTGACCATCACCGAGAAATGTTTAGTGTGGTTTTAGCAGAAATTTTACAAGAATCTCTTGCTGTTGAACTTAAAGTCTATCAACAACAGATTGGTGATGGTGTTGGGCAAATTGTACGACAAGCTATTGAGGACACACCTCAACTTACCCAACTTTTACGCTTGATTCCAATTGCAGGTGGAATGATCGAAAATCAAATTCAGAATATTGGTCAACAACTTGGTGAAAATATTACTCAAGGCCTCATTGAGCCCTTTACATCTGGCTCCGTATTGCAACCCAATACCACTTATCAGTTAATTTCTGAAAAAGTAAGCAATTTAAATATTGAAAATCAGAAGCTTGAAGAATTAGTTGAATCTGTGGTCAATGAAAGTTTAGAATCTCTGCGGAAGCAGGTAAAAATTAAACAATGGCAACTTGTATTAGAAAAAAATGATCAAGTTAAAGAATAATCAATCCCTTGCAATTATTTGTATCTTGGGTGGAGAATTCCATCAATTTGTTCTAGGATTTGCGCTATTTTACAATTTGAACTTCAGATTAAAACTTTGGGTCACAAGCCTTTTAAGGAATAACTATGGCTGATTTACGGATTACAGGCAAAATGCTTCATAGTAATCGATTAACTTTCGAAACCAATGATCATGATGCCATCCGCCAGCAACTCAACAAAATGATGGGCGAAGCCTCTTACCAAGGGGCGTTAGTTGTACTTGATACAACTGTTGAACAGGAGCTAATTGCACTTATTCAGCTTGTTGTAAGTCTGGAGCTACAACCAATTGGTGTTGTTGATGGTTTACTGAGTGATCAAGCACGTGCAATTCAGTTTCCAATTGTTCCTGCTGATCGCCCATTGCAACGCATTAAACCGACAAAAGAACAAGTGGTCGAAACACCTGTCATTACAACAGAAACAATTCAGCCTCAAACAGTCGCTGAACCAGTAAAAAAAGTGATTAGCCATACAACTTCGTACCATGATGAGATTTTACGTACAGGTCAATGCCTTGTCCAAGATCATGGTGATATTATTTTAAATGCAGGCATCAACAGTGGTTCTGAAGTCATTGCATCAGGAAATATACATATCTATGGAAGTGTTCGTGGTAGAGTCATTGCGGGTGCAGGCGGTAACACGGCTGCAAGAATATTTTGTCATTCGCTAGAAGCTGAATTGGTTTCCATTGCTGGGACATATTGTGTTGCAGATGACATTCCCCAGCACGTAATCAAGCAATCAGTTCATATTTATTTGAATGATCAGCAGGAACTTGAGTTCCAGCCTTTGCAATTTTAATGTTATAAATTATACACCATAAAAAGCCCCATTTAAGGGGCAATGACCATAACAGGAGTGGATTCGGTGGCCAAAATTGTTGTTGTTACATCAGGCAAAGGTGGCGTGGGTAAAACCACAACAAGCGCATCTTTTGCAACAGGTTTGGCCCTTCGTGGTCATAAGACTGTCGTTATTGATTTTGATGTAGGTTTACGTAATCTCGATTTGATCATGGGCTGTGAACGCCGTGTCGTTTATGACTTCGTTAATGTTTTAAATAACGAAGCACGCCTACAACAAGCGTTGATTCGTGATAAAGACATTGAAAATCTTTATATTTTACCCGCATCACAAACACGTGATAAAGACGCTTTAACAGATGAAGGCGTTGCACGTGTTATGGATGAACTTTCACAAGAGTTTGATTACATTATTTGTGACTCGCCTGCTGGTATTGAACGTGGTGCAATTTTAGCTATGTATCATGCTGATGAAGCGATCATTGTAACCAATCCTGAAATTTCATCTGTCCGTGACTCAGACCGTATTATTGGTATGCTTGATAGCAAAACCAAAAAAGTCGAAAATAATGAAGGTCGTATCCGTAAGCATCTATGTATCACACGCTTCAACCCTGAACGTGCAGATAAACAAGAAATGTTGACGATTGATGATATTTCTAAAGACATTTTACGTGTACCTACTTTAGGTGTTATTCCAGAATGCCCAAGCGTTCTACAAGCATCAAACGAAGGTAAACCTGTGATTCTGTTTACAGAGTCAGAGGCAGGTCAAGCGTATGATGATCTTGTCGCACGTTTCTTAGGTGAAGATCGCCCTTACCGTCACATTACCGTGAAACCAAAAGGCTGGTTAGCACGACTATTTGGAGCGTAAAGATGGCAGGATTCTGGAGTAAACTTTTCAGCAATGATGATAAACCGACGAGTGCACAAACTGCGAAAGACCGTCTAAAAGTGATTGTTGCTTCTGAAAATGGTTTAGGTAAACGTTTGAGCCAAGATAAAATTGACCAAATGAAGAAAGAGATCATGCAGGTGGTCAATCGTTATGTTCGTGGTGTAGATGAGCAACATATTCAAATGTCTGTTCGTTCTGAAGCGAACATTGAAATGCTTGAGATGAATATCAATTTACCTGAAGAACGTTAATTTCATTATTGATTAGTCAACTGAATTGAATCAGGGCAAAATATGAAGTAGGTTTTGGAAAATAATTTTCAGCCATTCAATATTTTGCTCTTTTTCATGACATTCTTTGCAGGTTCACATTCATTTCACAAGTAATGAATGGTCATGATTCTGTTGTCAGATTACTTATTGCATGATTTTCATCTAAGCTTTGCATTTTTGATGATAAAGTAAAAAGCAAAAGCCCTGTATGATGCAAAAAATTTGAATCTTTAATTTTAAAAAATTTATTTTGAGGAGATGCTGCCATGGCACTTTCACAGCCAGCAACGTTCAATGAAGAATGGTCAGACGAGCGTGTTTTTGCCTACTTAGAGCAACTGCCTCCTGCCGATGTCAATGCAGACTTTCATGTTTTAGCACATGCATTTAAACATATGCGCCCTGCTGACTATGAGCGTCTTTTGACTCAGTTTAAAGCCAATGGTCGTGATATCAACGCAACCAATCCTGAAGGTCAACGCATTCATGATGTGATTGCACAGTATCCTCGTCATAAAAATGAGTTTTTAGAAGTCTTAGCTAAATTTGCTTAAATCTATAAATGACCCAATAAAAAACCTGCTTGTTAGCAGGTTTTTTATGTTTTAAAAATGACTTATGGGAAACACGTTAAACCAAAATATCTCGCTTACCATTGGCACCTTGCCCACTCACAATGCCATTTTCTTCCATCTGATCCACAATACGTGCAGCACGGTTATAGCCCAAACTAAACTTACGCTGTAACGATGACACTGAAACTTTTCTAGTCTCTAAAACAAAAGAAACACACTGATCGTACAAAGCATCACGACTTGGATCACTATCACCATCTTCAAAGCCACGATTTGTTGGCTCTTCATCAAATGGCGTTAAGATTTCATCGACATAATTTGGCTCACCACGTTCACGCCACGCATCACAAATACGATTTACTTCATCGTCTGAAATAAATGCACCATGTACACGTTCAGGCTCAATTTTACCTGGCCCAAGGAAGAGCATATCACCATGACCAAGTAAATCTTCTGCACCACCTGCATCCAAAATGGTACGTGAGTCAATCTTACTATTTACACGTAATGCCACACGGGTTGGAATGTTGGCTTTGATCAGACCTGTAATCACATCCACTGATGGGCGCTGTGTCGCAAGTAATAAATGAATGCCTGCAGCACGAGATTTCTGTGCCAAACGCGTAATCATTTCTTCCGCTTTTTTACCCACTTGCATGATCATATCTGCAAATTCATCTGCCACAATGACAATAGACGGTAATGGCATCAAACGAGGCGCACGCTCCCCAACAACAGAATCACTGGCTTTCCATGTTGGATCAATCAGCTCTTCGCCATTGGCAATGGCCTCTTCAACTTTACGGTTATAATCAGAAAGTTTACGAATTTTTAAGAATGACATTAATTTATAACGTCGTTCCATTTCATTGACACACCAATTCAATGCATTGACCGCATCTTTCATATCCGTCACAACAGGCGTTAACAAGTGTGGAATATCGTTATAGTTAGCAAGTTCTAGTTGCTTCGGGTCAATTAAAATCAAACGTAATTCATTTGGCGTATATTTCAGCAACATCGATAAAATCATTGAATTTACAGCAACAGATTTACCTGAACCCGTTGTCCCCGCAACAAGCATATGTGGTGCTTTACCCATATCTGTAATGACGGGATTACCCGAAATATCTTTACCCATTGCTGTGGACAATATACTAGATGAATCTGAAAATGCTGCCGTTTCCACCAATTCAATTAGACGCACCATTTCACGGGTACTGTTTGGCACCTCAATACCAATATACGGCTTGCCTGGAATGACTTCCACCACACGAACTGAAGCCATAGACATTGAACGAGCAAGATCACGCGAAATATTGGTCACTTTCGAAGCTTTTACACCTGGCGCCAAATCTAGTTCAAAACGAGTCACGACAGGTCCTGGCTGCGCTTCAATCACTTTTGCTTTCACGTTAAATTCTTGAAGTTTAATCTCCAATAATTCTGAAAGTCGTGCCAATTGTTCTTCAGTAAAATTGACTTTTTTATTTGGATCAACTTTATCAAGTAACTCAAAACCAGGTAAGGGAGATAAATCACGACGTTTTTGTGCTACTTGCATTGAACGTGACATTGGACGTCCATGTGCATCGGTCAATGGTGCATCTAAATCAAATTCATCTTCCTCATCCAATGCGGTATCTAAATCTGAAACATTGCCTGTTGTACCCTTCCATGCATCTCTAAAGGCATCTTTATCTGAAGCAACTCGTTGTTTTTCTTCATCTGACAAATTTGATGCTGGTATTAAAGTTTCATTCCCCCCCTGAAAATTGGTTTGAATTTCTGCTTTAACCAATGGCGATGATTGCGCATAGCTGCTTGTAGTACGAATTGATTGCTGTGGTGGCTCAACTGGTGATGTTACAGACAAAACCGATGGATCTGAAAAATGAGTAGGTTCATCTGCAAGTGAAGCTAAGTCATCTAACTCAGATGCCAATTGATCCTGCGAATTCACTTTTTTAACAGTACTGTCTGTTACAGCTGAATGAAACTCAAAAGCAGCTTCAGCTGGTTGCTCTAGCGAATGCGCTATTGAATTGTTTATTTGTTGGTTATTTTGTGAATATGGCTGATGAATATCTGTTGCCGTCTTACCATCTGGAACAACTGAGAGTAATTCATCAAAGACTTCATCATTATCCCAATCAATATTCGATGTTGGTTTTTGTGCGTGTTGACTGTGTAATTGTTCACTTAATGATGGATGTGCCGAATTATAAACTGTAGCGGGCTTATCTTCTGCTTCACGTAATAAAGCATCAATTTCTTGCTTAGTGTCTTTTTCAGTATTTAATGCTCTCCACACTTCACCTGTTGGTACAACATGCGGACGATCATTTCTAACTTGCTGTGCACGTGCGAGTGCAACTTCTATATCATCTTTAGGCTCTACTTGGAAAGCATTTTGATCATATTCATGATCCAACATATCATCAAATAACTGTTCTCCTACACGTTCATGACGTGCATCTCGAACTTGTTGCTCAACCGTATCTACCTCAATAAATTCAGGTTCGGTCTGAACTGTAGGCATCACTGTTTTTTTCTGTTCTTGGACATTCGCAGGACTAGGGTCCTTTGCTTTTGTCGATGAGGTTGTCAAATCATAAGCTGACTCTTCTTCAGGCACATTTTTATAAAATAAATCTTGTAAATATGCTGGCGTTGCTTTGAGTGTCACCCATGTTTTATTCCACTGAATACCAAATGCAAGCGTTGCTAGAACTGTCAATAAAACCAATAAAAACAGTACTGCACCATAAATAGTAATGAGCTGAGAAAGGCTTTCACCCAACTCATAACCAATAATACCGCCTGAGGCATTATCAAGCGTATCTGCTGGCACATTCCACAACAAATAAATTAACGTGGATAATGTCAATAATATAAAGAACTGTGCTGCATAGCGAAATGGACGACTTAGAAAACTATGTGGCCACCAAAGTTGAATAGCTTCAAGAAAGAAATATACAGGTATCAGCAGGCTTGCCCATCCAAGGAAGCCAAACAGCATATCTGCAATCCATGCACCTGTTACACCACTGGTATTTGATACCTGTTGTGTATCACTAGAAATATGCATCCATCCTGGATCAAATGGTGTATAGGTGACTGTTGCTAAAAACAGAAAAATACCAAATGAAATCAAGAATATCGTAATTATAAAGCGCTGTGCATAAACACTCGACACCGCAGTCATATGCTGTCCTGTAACCCATTGTTGATTAATATTCTTTTGTTGATGGTCAGTGCCATCTTCAACTCAGAAATGTATGCAATATTATGCACATGTTCTTTCAAAAAAGATGCATACAAACTGAAGTATGTTGTTATCTTTATTGTATATAAGCACTATATAGCTCAATTCGATTTAGATGATCAATATTATCGACATCAAAGACACAACACTTCGACTCAGTTTCACGTATAATTTTCTCAAAATGTGTATTTCTGAAATAAAAAAGGATTCTGTACATGAGCGCTCGTCACTCACGTTTAATTATTTTAGGTTCTGGCCCTGCAGGTTATAGCGCTGCAGTTTATGCTGCTCGTGCCAACTTAAAACCGACACTCATTGCAGGTATGCAATTGGGTGGTCAGCTCACGACAACCACTGAAGTGGACAACTGGCCTGGTGATCCTGAAGGTTTAACGGGCCCAGCACTGATGGAACGTATGCAAGCACATGCAGAACGTTTTGGTACAGAAATTTTATATGACCACATCAATGAAGTTGAACTGAATGTGCGTCCTTTTGTACTCAAAGGCGATATGGGCGATTACACTTGTGACGCCTTAATTATTGCCACAGGTGCAACAGCACAGTATTTAGGACTTGAATCTGAACAAGCCTATATGGGTCAAGGCGTAAGTGCTTGTGCAACGTGTGATGGTTTCTTCTATAAGAACCAAAAAGTGATGGTTGTTGGTGGTGGTAATACTGCGGTTGAAGAAGCCTTGTATTTATCAAACATTGCTGAACACGTAACTTTAGTTCACCGCCGTGACAAATTGCGTTCTGAAAAAATCCTTCAAGATCATTTATTTGAAAAAGAGAAAGAAGGCAAAATCAGCATTATTTGGAATCATGAAGTTGAAGAGGTTTTAGGTGAAGCGACTTCTGGTGTTACTGGTGTTCGTTTAAAATCAACTCAAGATGAAGCAACTCAAACTGTTGATGTATCAGGTTTATTTGTTGCGATTGGTCATAAACCAAATACAACTATGTTTGAAGGTCAGCTTGAACTACGGAATGGCTATATTCAAGTTCAAAGTGGTACTGCAGGTAATGCAACTGCCGCATCTATTCCAGGTGTATTCGCCGCAGGTGATGTTGCAGATGACGTTTATCGCCAAGCGATTACCTCGGCGGGTTCAGGCTGTATGGCTGCGCTTGATGCAGACCGTTTCCTTGATGGTATTGAGTGATTTTATGTAAATTAGGTCACATTATTTGATTTTTTTACATTAAAAATAACCGTCTACATGGCGGTTATTTTATTTTTGATTTATAACAGTTGTGCTCTCATCATAATTTTTACACAGGGATCATAATGACAACAAATTGGACCGACGGCTATCAAACTGAAGTAAATTACACCTATGGTTATTACCGTGATTTAAGCCCAAACTATCAAAAATTTTGCTTATTATTAAATGGTGTCGATTGCCCAACCAGTACAGCAACACAAGCACATTGCGAGCTTGGTTTTGGTCAAGGCGTCAGTTTAAATATCCATGCTGCGGCATCTTTTGGACATTTCTTTGGTACCGATTTTAACCCTGCCCATGCAGGTCATGCCAATCAGGTCGCTGAATATAGCCAAGCACCACATCATTTTTATGATGATAGCTTTGAAGAATTACTCAATAAAGACTTACCACAATTTGACTCAATCAGCCTACATGGTATTTGGAGTTGGATCAGCCATGAAAATCAAGGCATTATTCTCAAGTTTATTCGTAAATTCTTAAAGCCAAATGGTATTGTTTATATTAGCTATAATTGCGTTACGGGTTGGGCTGCAAATATGCCGATCCGTGAGCTTTTCCACAGCCATTTTAAATTTAACAGCACAAGTACCAATCCGATTCAGAAAGTGAAGGATTCCCTCGCATTTTCTGAAGCATTATTGGAACAAGAACCGAATTTTGCTAAACGTAATCCGAATGCATTGAACAAAGTCAAAGAATTACAAAAACAAAATCCAAATTACTTAATTCATGAATATCTGAACCAAGATTGGCAATGCTTTTCTTTCCAACAAGTTGTACGGATTATGGAGGAAGCCAAACTTTCTTATGCAGGTTCAACCGATTTAAATACGCATTTAGACAATATCAACTTTTCAGCAGAGCATCAAAATTTCCTGAATCAGATTGATCACCCTGTTTTCAAAGAGCAATGCCGAGATTATTTTGCAAATACACAATTCCGCAAAGATTTGTTTATTCGTGGCAAAAATAATTTAACGGCGCTTCAAACACAAGAACAACTTAGAAATACTGCTTTTGTATTACTGACATCTCCTGAAAGCTTACCCACAACTATTAATGGTTACTTAGGTGAATTCAATCTGATTCAAGATATTTATCAACCACTTTCTGAACACTTCAAAAAGTTAGATTATCAACCTATTCTTTTATCAGACTTAGAAAAAGCACTACCTCAACATAATTATGCACAGGTGCTCAATGCAGTCGTCATTTTATGCCATCTTGGACATATGCAACCTTGCCAATCTGAACCGAGCACTGAATTAGTTCAATATACACAACAGCTCAATAGTCACATTCTGCATCAAGCAAGTTTTCATGCAAACTATCAGGTACTGGCAAGCCCTATAACAGGTATAGGTATTCCAACTGATCATTTTTCACAACTGTTCTATCGTGCTCATTTTGTCGATGGCTTAAAGAGTACAAAACAACTTGCCCACTATGTACAAGATGTCATCACTCAACTTGGCTGGTTAGTTCTCGATGAAAAGGGGCAAAGTGTTTCTGAATCAAAACAAAGTATTGAAATTATTCAGAAAAAAGCCGAGTTATTCATCAATAGTGATAAGTTAAAAATTGCTCGTCAGTTACAGCTTTTTGCTTAAGTCAATCAACATATTGATATTGCTTCAACACTAAAGAACATTGACTCAGACTTGGACTTTCTACAAACGGATCAGCTACTATAAAGCCTGATCCGTTTTTCAAGGCTGAACCGTGACCATACTCCCTCCTTCTATGTTTACTTTCCCCGATCCTATTGAAGCTGATCCTGATGAAGAAGGATTGATTTGTATTGGCGCCGATCTTGAACCCTCAACACTGTATGAAGCCTACACACATGGTTTATTTCCATGGTTTTCAGAAGGTGAACCGACTTGTTGGTGGAGTCCTGAACCACGCTGCATTATTCGCTCCGAAGACTATCATCCAAGTAAGTCACTTATTCGTAACATGAAAAAATTAGATTATCGCATAACGATAAATCATGCTTTTGAAGATGTGATTCGTTCATGCTCACTACCTCGCACCTACGCCGATGAAACATGGATTTCAGAAGATATTATCCAAGGTTATTGTGCTCTGTTTAAAGCGGGTTATGCCTATAGCGTCGAAGTTTGGGATCAAGACAAAATAGTTGGTGGTTTATATGGCGTCACCATTGGCAAAGGTTGTTTTGGTGAATCGATGTTTAGTACCCAAACTGATGTATCAAAAATGGCTTTTTATGTATTAATGCTCATTGGACAAGAAAATCAATTGCCATGGATTGATTGCCAATTGGTCAATGATCACCTGTTAAGCCTCGGTGCGAGTACAATTTCTCGTCAAAACTACTTAAAATCGTTACAAGATGTTGTAAAACAACCTGCTATAGATTGGAAAAGATATCAAGACCGTGTATTTTCAAGTAAAACAATAGCGTTAAATGCGCGTATGACGGATTGATAATATAAAAGAGGGACAAACACTATGAATTCTTATCATCCAAAGTCCCTACTCAATGACTTGCAGTATTACATTACGCCACCACACGATTGCAGTTATTTAGAACAAAAATCTGCTCGCATGGTCTTTCTAGACCCTGCACAACGTATTGATGTGGTTACCTTATCTGAACTATCTCGCACCGGTTTTAGACGTAGTGGCGATTTTGTTTATCGACCTGAATGCCATCTTTGCCGCCAGTGTTTATCTTCACGTGTTCCTGTTGCAGATTTCAAACGTAATAGCGCACAAAAAAAGGCATGGAAAAAAAACCAAGATCTCACCCTTAAAATCACATCAACCCAAAATGCAAACATTACCCATTATCAACTGTATGAACGTTACATTCGGGAACGCCATGCCGATGGTGATATGTTCCCACCAAGTTATGATCAGTTTGAAAAATTTCTGATTCAAAGCTGTGCTGAAAGTTTCTTTATTGAATTATGGAAAGATGATCGCCTCGTATGTGTATCGACCTGTGATATGTTAGATGATGGCTTATCTGCGGTGTATACTTTCTTTGATCCAGATGAAAGTCACCGTTCGCTTGGTGTATTTGCAGTATTAAAACAAATTGAATATATTCAAAGCCTAGAGCAACCCTATGTTTATTTGGGCTATTGGGTGCCACATTCTCGTAAAATGAACTATAAATCACAGTATGCACCCATTGAATTATTACTCGATGGACAATGGCGTCGCATCAATCGTCATTTAGATGCCGAAGAAATTAAACAATTGGGCGATATGCTCATGACGACTCTACCCTCGGAATGGAATGAACCTATGATTAAATAATCATAGGTTCATATTTTAATTCTGCTCGTTTTTAATAATGGATTAACCAAAAAGTTTTGAAAAATCATCACTACATGCTCGTACCATAATCACAGCATGCTCACGCCCACCCTTTTCAAGCGGATAATAATTTTTACGTAAATCAATCTGATGAAAATCAGCTTTTTCATACAATGCAATCGCAGCCAGATTCGATTCACGAACTTCAAGAAAAATTTGTATCGGATCATTTTTAAGCATCGCGATAGACTGATCAAGCAATTGATAACCCAAACCTTTTCCTTGCTGTGAAGGATGGATTGCCATCAGTAACAAATTGGCTTCATCAAGTACGGGTTGCAAAATACAAAAACCCACCACCGCCCCCTGCACTTCAATCACCGTACTTTGATAAGAAGCAATCGATTCCTCAAACTGTTTTTGCGTCCATGGATGGCTTTGAACCAGTTTTTCAATCTGTGTCACTGCAACCAAATCAGTGTTTTGCATCAAACGAATCATCTTCGTTCATCTTTAAAATATAAGTTCTGTAATTATAGGAAAATCCCAATCTTTATTGAACCTTATTCTGTGATTAATCTAATCAATTAAATGCCTAGCGTCTAAAATAATTAAATACCTAACTTTGCTTTCCAATGTTCAAGTAAACTTACTGTATCTAAATCATTAGGATGGAAACTCGGTCTAAAGTACGCCAACATTTCTTTGGTCATACCCGCAATAATTCCTTTTGAAGGACTGTAAGCATATTTATAAATCATACCTAATTCTTTTAAATTTAATTTCCCGTCATCTTTAAGCAGACGTATCACAAAAGAAGATTGTGCAATAAAAATCAAGGTCATAGCAAAAATCAGTGCCGAGCTACGCAAAGCGTATGCTTTTACCCCCTTACCAAAAACACCTTCATATACATCAAATGCAACAGCTTTATGCTCATTTTCTTCGACCGCGTGCCAATACCACATAAAAGACATGGTTGGATCGGTCATCAGTTTTTGAATATGTTCATTAATCAGTAATTGAGAGGCAATCGTTGCCGTAAAATGCTCAAGTGCAGTTGTTGCCGTTAAATCAACCATTTCTTGTGTCATACCAAATGGTTTCACTACTTTTGCAAAAACTTTTCGTGCACCTTGAATCAGTCGTCCAGTTTCACGTTCATATTTATCAACAGCATGTCCAAATTTTTTTGCAGAGGCATTAAAATTGACATGCTCTTGTGTATGCATTGCTTCTTGTCCAATAAATGCACTTATTTCTTTCTGTAATACTGCATTATCTTTAATTGCAGGATGATAGCGCACCGCACGAACAGAATCGATGAACAGTTTTTCACCGTCAGGAAAGAGTGCTGACAATGCCGTCATAAAGTGGGTGATACCTGCAGAATTTTTTGCCCAATATTCAGGCACATCATTGAAATCAAAATTCATACGGCGGACAGGAAATGATGCCCCTGCACGGTTAGAAATCGTTACTTTTGCATTCATTGCATTTACTCCTATTGGATACAGTCTGTATCACAATTTTTTATGTTTGTTTTTCTATTTCTTATATTACTTTTTTTTAGATAGACGATAATTGCTACGCGGGACATCAGAATGTCACTTTAGGACAGTTTTACTAGTAGATTGTCCTACAATTTATATTCAATACACGAGGTAGCCTTAAAAACTTTATTTCCAATAATTCATAAAAAATGGAGCTAAATGCTCTATTTTCCCTTCTTTATTTATATTACATGTGCATTTTTAGCTGAACTGCTTGGTATTACCGACCAAATCAAGACAATTCATAGATTGCTTAAATATTTCTATATTTGTTTTTAAAATGATGACTCAAAAACTATTCTTTCGATTCCCCTTGGCGTGGCAAAGTATGATCACCACATTGCACATATTTCGTCTGTAAGCCTGAAATAACACTTTGACTAGTATTTTCACTTGCCAATGCAACAGGTTTCACAGTAGTCAGATGACTTCCTATTCCAAGGTATATACTTCTGGGTAAAATGGCTCATATTTTCCGAATCTCCCAATTGTTTTTCCACACTTGAAAGTTAATACGAACACATTTGTTTTGGAAAATAACATGCGACTTTATATAAGCTCCGTTTTAGGAAAATATTACGTTTACGGAACATTTATAAACCAAGGATTCAGGCAAAATACGCATGCATGCATCCAAAATTGTATCTTGGTTTGGAATACTAAAAACATAGCTCATTGAGCGCTGTAGCATGGTAATGTGCGTTGTTCACTTTGCATTGATGGCATCCAAAGTTACAACTGTTTCACCGCTAACGACCACGATAACACGCTTATTTTATAGCCTAAATTTTCAGGCAAAACTGTGGATGAATGATCTGCTCTTTTAAGTCTTCACTGCCTTTAAATGTCGGCGAATGACCTTGATCGTGGTTATAATATCCAGTGCCGAAATAAAATAATTACAGGTAAACTTGTACGTTTCACCATTTTATTCTTCAAAAAAAATCAACTAGCTAACGATTAATTTTCGTTGAAAAATTGGCTAAAATAATTTTTATGCTATCAATCCAATTATATCAATCACTATCTACCAACGCTTTTTTGAAGCACCTATTTTAGTCAATCAAGAACGTACCACAACACTGCTTCTTCACCATCGTGCTTTTCAACATGCCAACCTCATAGCTCTAATCCCGCCTTACGTGAAGTTACTCAAGATTTTCTTTCTCGATATTTCTGTAATCTAAATGAAAAATTTAATGTAAGTGTATGTAAAGCCTTCTTTCGATCAAATTACAGATGAACTCGTAAAGAGTTAGCTTTACAATAATTATGGGAAACTCAAATCCTAATGAGTCAATTGGCAGGAATTTTAGGCTTTCCGAACAGTCTATATTCACAAGGGCTATTAATAGTTGGTTTAATACTTCACCAAAACATGTCCGTTTAAATAAGAGATTAATTGATAAGCAGAATTTGAGCTAAGTTAAAGTTATTCTATTTAAGTTATTTTTTCATATCAAAAAACTAAATCAATTTACTCTCTATTTAAAAATGTAGCAAAAAAATGCTCCCAAAGGGAGCATTTTTTACACAGCAGTGATTATGCAGTTACTTTCGCAACAACACCAGCACCAACTGTACGACCACCTTCACGGATCGCAAAACGTAGACCTGGGTCCATTGCGATTGGGTGAATTAGTTCTACTGACATTTCTACGTTGTCACCAGGCATAACCATTTCAACGCCGTCTTGAAGAGCGATAGCGCCAGTTACGTCAGTTGTACGGAAGTAGAACTGTGGACGGTAACCGTTAAGGAATGGAGTATGACGACCACCTTCTTCTTTAGAAAGTACATATACTTCTGCATCGAATTTAGTGTGTGGCTTGATTGTACCTGGTTTAGCAAGTACTTGACCACGTTGAACGTCTTCACGTTTAGTACCACGAAGAAGAACACCACAGTTCTCGCCCGCACGACCTTCGTCAAGAAGTTTACGGAACATTTCTACGCCAGTTACAGTTGTTTTAACTGTATCTTTAATACCAATGATTTCTACTTCTTCACCAACTTTAACGATACCAGACTCAACACGGCCAGTTACTACTGTACCACGACCTGAGATAGAGAATACGTCCTCGATTGGCATAAGGAATGCTTTATCGATTGCACGCTCTGGTTCTGGGATATAAGTGTCAAGCGCTTCAACAAGAGCAAGAACAGCTGGAACACCGTAAGGGCCTTCATCGCCATTCAATGCAAGAAGAGCTGAACCACGGATTACAGGAGTGTCATCACCAGGGAAGTTATAAGTAGAAAGAAGTTCACGAACTTCCATTTCTACTAATTCGATTAACTCTTCGTCATCTACGAT